>JBJMKM010000062.1:0-4612 GCA_045805825.1 Solirubrobacterales bacterium | reverse complement strand
CTTCCAGACGATCGACCCGTACTGACGGTTCTCCCACACCACGTTGACGAAGGCCGTCCGAAGCCGCATCGCGGTTTCGAGCTCCTGGCTGTTCATCAGGAACCCTCCGTCCCCCGACACGGCCACGACCTTGCGGTTGGGATGCACGAGCTTCGCGGCGATCGCCGCCGGGATCGCGAAGCCCATGCCCGCCAGACCGTTGGCGATCAGCACCGTGTTGGGCTCGAAGGCCGGGAACGCCCGCCCGATCCAAAGCTTGTGCAGGCCGACGTCGGAGACCAGGATGTCCTCGTGTCCCATCGCCTCGCGAATCTCCAGCAGGGCCCGCGGCGGCAGCGCCGGAAAGGAGTCGGCGGTCGAGGCAGCGTCGAGGATGCCGTCGACCGCGTGACGCAGACGAGGCGACCCGCCGCTGGACGGGCAGTCGCGGCACTCCTGTGCGAGGCGGAGCAGGACCGCGTAGATGTCCCCGACCAGTTCGACCTCGGGCATGAAGTTCTCGTCGATCTCCGCGGGGAGAGAGTCGACGCAGACGATCCGCTTGTCCCCGTTCGGGTTCCAGAGCGCCGGTGAGTGCTCGACGAGGTCGTAGCCGACCGTGATCACGAGGTCCGCGTCGTCGAACCCGGCCATCGAGAAATCGCCGGCCTGCAATCCCACGGCCCCGAGCGCGAGGTCGGAGTCGGCCTCGATGAGGCCCTTGCCCATGAAGGTCACGGCCACGGGGATCCCGGTCGCGCGAGCGAATTCCCGCAGGGCCGGCGCGGCTCCCGCCCTGATGACTCCGTTCCCGGCGAGGCACACGGCGCTCTCAGCGCCGTTGATCATTCCGGCCGCATCCATGAGCACGCGCGCAGGCGGCTCCGACGCCGGAACCGGGCGCCGCGGAAGCGGCCCCGCGTCGTCGGGGACCTCCGCCGCCATCACGTCCTCGGGTAGCTCGATGTGGGTAGACCCCGGCTTCTCCTCCTCCGCCACCTTGAACGCCTTGCGAACCACCTCGGCGACGATCTCGGGATCGGACAGCTGGGCGTTCCACTTGGTGATCGGGCGCATCATCTCGACGACATCGATGTGCTGGTGCGACTCCTTGTGCTGGCGCTCCAGGTCCGCCTGGCCGGTCAGCGCGACAAGTGGCGCGCGATCGAGGAACGCGTCGGCGACCGCGGTAACGAGGTTCGTGGCGCCCGGACCGAGCGTTCCCAGGCAGACCCCGGCACGCCCGGTGAGGCGTCCGTAGACGTCCGCGATATAGGCGGCGCCCTGCTCGTGGCGCACCGGCACGAACTCGATGGCCGAGTCCGCGAGTGCCTCGTTCAGGTCGAGTGTCTCCTCGCCTGGGATCCCGAAGACGTGCTCGACGCCCTCGGCCTCGAGGCATTCGACGAGGAGCTGGGCGGCGGTGCGGGGCATCGATTTCCAAGCCTACGGACTAGTGGCCCTTGCCAGGCCTGCCACACTGGGTGCGTGGCCACCTGCGCCCACCTTGATCAGATTCAAGTCGACCCCCCCGAGGAGTTCGCCGGCTGCGAGGACTGTCTGCGCATCGGTGGCACGTGGGTTCACCTCCGTGTCTGCCGCATCTGCGGCCACGTCGCCTGCTGCGACTCCTCTCCGAACCAGCATGCCTCGAAGCATGCGGCCGAGACCGAGCACCCGATCGTAAGCTCACTAGAGCCCGGCGAGGACTGGTCCTGGTGCTACGTCGACGAGGTCGCGTTCGTCGTCGAGCCCACATAGCAAGCCGGGATGACCACCTGGATCCTCGAGCCCGGTCACACGGAGGTCGAGTTCCGCGCCATGCACATGATGGTCACCTGGGTCCGGGGCCTGTTCAAGGACATCCACGGCCGGCTCGAGTTCGACTGGGACACGTGCCTGGAGTCGACGTTCGAGGGCGAGATCGACGTGACCAAGATCTGGACTGGCGAGCCGGTCCGCGACGAGCACCTGCGAAGCCCTGACTTCTTCGACACCGGTGCGCACCCGCTGATCACGTTCAAGGGCAGGTTCACGGAGCGCACGGGCGACACCGAGTTCAAGGGCGAGGCCGACGTGAGGATTCGCGACAACATGCGGACGGTCCCGCTCGATATCTCCTACCTGGGGCAGTGGAAGACGCCTTGGTGGGTCGGTGACGAGAACGTCGGCACCATCCGGCGGATGGGCTTCCAGGGACAAACCCGCGTCAACCGCCACGACTTCGGGGTCTCCTGGCAGGACAATCTGCCGGGAGGCGGCCGGGTCGTGAGCGACGAGATCCACCTAACCTTCGACGTCGAGGCCGTCCACCTGGGCGACCTCGAGGAGACCGGGGCGATCGAGTACTACCGCTCGACCTAGTCGCTACCGCGGGGCGCAGCCAAAGCCGCCGCGGTCGCAGCTGTGTGCGGTCAGGCGGACCAGGTAGGAGTGGAGCTGGCGGCGCTCGCCGGCGGTGAGAGGGGCGAGGAGGTCCGCTTCGGCTGCCCTCGCCGCCTTCGTCGCACGGGCGAGAAGCGCGAGGCCTCTAGGGGTCAGCTCGACTCGATGGCGTCGCCGGTCCGCCGGATCCGGCGAACGACGGATGAGACCCCCGTGCTGGAGCTCGTCGAGCAGGGCGACGATGTTCGACGGCTGGATCCGGAGCGCGGCCGCCAGTTCCCGCTGTGCGACGGGGCCCTGGGCATCGAGGTGGTGGAGCACCGCGTACTCGGCCCAGCCGAGGCCGCTCTCCGCGAGGCTGCGGCCGAGTCCCCATGCCGACGCCCGCGCCAGCCGGAGGATCAGGAGCCCTGAGCCGGCGCCACTCGTCGCATCGGCGACGTCCGCGTGCAGGGTCTTGGTGGCGGCCGGGTTCATCTCGGAAGATAGTTATAGCTCATAATCGTTCCTGGCTATACTCGTTACAGCTTATAACGCCACGAAGGAGCCCACCGAAATGGAAAACCTTCCCCTGATCCCAATCGAGGACTCGGTCGTCTTCCCCGGCATGACCGCCACGCTCGCCATCGACCCCGGCGAGACCGATCGCGTGTTCCTGGTCCCGCGCCATGGAGCGGAGTTCGGCTCGGTGGGGACGGTGGCCCAGGTGGCCGATCGCATGAAGCTTCCCGGCGGCCTTCAGGCGGTCGCGTTCGAGGGTCTCCACCGTGGCGTCGCCGGAGCCGCCGCGACCGGCGCCGACGGCCGCCTTCGGGTTGACGTCACCGAGCACCGAGACACCGTCTCCACAGACGAGCGCACGCGCGAGCTGGAGCGCGAGTACCGCGCCGTCGTCGAGGAGATTCTCGAGATCAGGGACGCGGATCCCCGCATCGGCGCCTTCCTGCGCTCGATCACCGAGCCGGGCGAGCTGGCCGACACCGCCGGCTACTCGCCGGACCTCGGCTTCGAGACCAAGCGCGAGTTGCTGGAGACGCTCGATGTGACCGAGCGCCTCGAGAAGGCGCTTGGCGCGCAGCGTGAGCGACTGGCCGAGCTTCAGGTCAGGAAGCGCATCCGCGACGATGTCGAGTCCGGCGCTCAGCAGCAGCAGCGCGAGTACTTCCTGCGCAAGCAGATGGAGTCGATCCGCAAGGAGCTCGGCGAGGACGAGGGCTCCGTCGTCGACGACTACCGCAAGCAGATCGATGAGGCCGGAATGCCCCACGACGTGCGCGAGCAGGCCGAGCGCGAGCTCGGCCGGCTCGAGCGCATGGGCGAGGGCGGCGGCGAGGGCTCGATGATCCGCACCTACCTCGACTGGCTCCTGTCGGTGCCGTGGGGCGAGCGCTCCGAGGAGCGTCTCGACCCGGCGCACGCTCGCGAGGTGCTCGATGCCGACCACGCCGGCCTCGAGGACGTCAAGGACCGGATCACCGAGTACATCGCCGTGCGCAAGCTGCGGCGCGACCGCGAGATCGAAGATGAGCGCCGGTCGGGCGCGATCCTGACCCTGATCGGGCCGCCTGGCACCGGCAAGACCTCGATCGGCGAGTCGATCGCCCGCGCCACGGGGCGCGAGTTCGTCCGCATGTCGCTGGGCGGCGTCCGCGACGAAGCGGAGATCCGCGGCCACCGCCGGACCTATATCGGCGCCCTTCCGGGCCGCCTGGTCCGCGCGCTGCGCGACGCCGGGACGATGAACCCGGTGATCATGCTCGACGAGGTCGACAAGGTCGGCGCCGATTGGCGCGGCGACCCGTCGGCGGCGCTGCTCGAAGTCCTCGACCCCGCACAGAACCACAGCTTCCGCGACCACTACCTGGACGTGGAGCTCGATCTCTCCGGCGTGCTCTTCATCGCCACGGCCAACATCGCCGAGACGATCCCGATGCCGCTGCTCGACCGCATGGAGGTCGTGCGCTTCGACGGTTACACGACCGACGAGAAGGTCGCGATCGCTAAGGGTTACCTGTGGCCGCGCCAGCGTGAGCGCAACGGGCTGCGGGAGGACGAGGTCGACATCGGCGACGAGGCGATTCGCAACGTGATCACGGAGTACACCCGCGAGGCGGGCGTGCGCGGGCTCGAGCGCGAGCTCGGCACGCTGCTGCGGAAGACCGCGACGCACATCGGGTCCGCGACCAAGCAGGCGCCGATCACCGTGGACGAGGCCGCGGTGCGGGAGGCCCTGGGCAGGCCGAAGGTG
>JBJMKM010000061.1:0-54736 GCA_045805825.1 Solirubrobacterales bacterium | reverse complement strand
GGCCTGCCTAGTGACGGACGGCGGCGGCGGCGAGCTCGGAGACCAGCGTGTCCGTGTAGAAGCGCTCGAGCGCGAACGGCGCGATCAGCGACGGCGTCTTGCCGGTCGCAACGAGCTCGGCGAGCGTCGTCCCGACGACGGGCGCGGCCTTGAAGCCGTACGTTCCCCACCCGCACGAGACGAGGAAGCCGTCGAGCTCGGTGACGCCGAGGATCGGGCTGTAGTCCGGGCTGAGGTCGCAGAGGCCCGTCCACTGGCGCAGGATCTTCGCCTGCTCGAGCTGCGGGAAGAGCTCCAGCGTGTGCCGCGCCGAGTACTCGAGGAACGGGAACGTGCTCGTGCCGCGGTAGGTCGTGTACGGCTCGATCTCCGCGCCGATCAGGATCTCGCCGCGGTCGGTCTGCGAGATGTACACGTGCATCTGCGATGAGACGATGATGACGTCCAGGAACGGCTTGACCGGCTCGGTCACGAACGCCTGCAGGATGTGGGTCGTGATCGGCAGCGGCACGCCCGCGAGGTCGCCCACGAGCGTCGACCAGCCCGCCGTCGCGTTGATCACCGTCCCGCACGCGACGTCGCCGCGCGTCGTGCGCACGCCGGTGACGCGCCCGCCCGAGCGTTCGATCCCGGTCACCTCGGTGTTCGGGTGGATCTCGATGCCGGCGCGGTCGGCGCCGCGCGCGAAGCCCCAGACGACGGCGTCGTGGCGGATGATGCCGCCGGGCGGGTGGTAGAGCGCGCCGAGGATCGGATACGTCGCGTCGTCGGAGACCGCCATCGCCGGTGCGAGCTCGCGGATCTCGTCGGGGTAGATCAGGCGCGAGTCGATGCCGGCGAGCCGGTTGACCTCGGCGCGGTTGGCCATGACGAACATCGCGCGGTCGGAGTGCGCGAGCGTCAGGTGGCCGCACTGCGAGAACAGCAGGTTGAAGTTGAGGTCCTGCGACAGGCCCTCGTAGAGCTTCACGCTGCGGTCGTAGAAGCGCGCGCCCTCGGGCGTCTTGTAGTTCGAGCGCAGGATCGTCGTGTTGCGCCCGGCCGCGCCCGAGCCGATGTAGTTCTTCTCGAGGATCGCGACATCGGTGATGCCGTGCTCCTTCTGCAGGTAGTACGCGGTCGCGAGGCCGTGCGAGCCGCCGCCGACGATGACGACGTCGTAGGAGTCCTTGAGCTCGGGCCGCTTCCGCCACATGCGGCGCTTGCGGAACATGTCAAGCACGGCCGGCCTCCTCCACCGCGATCGCGATCTCCTCGAGCGCGTCGACGCCGACCGGGGCGGCGCCGAGGTGCGTCCCCGCGTCGGCGACCGTCTCCCACATGTAGGCGCCGAGCGCGGCGCCGAAGAGGAACAGGAAGCGGTCCTCGCCCTCGCGGACGAGAAGGCCCGGCGTGCGGGCGATCGAGACGGGCCGGAACGCGCCGACCGGCGTGACTTGCGGGCGCAGGTCGACCGCCGTGAAGCGGGCGAAGACCTCGCGCGCAAGCGGGCCGGCGATCGTCATGGCCCCGTACTTGGACGTCGCGTCGACGATCGTGAACGTGCGCGACGCCGAGCCCGCCGCCTCCTCGACGCGCTCGCGCAGGCCGGCGACCGCGCCGGGCTCGCAGACGACGACCGCACGTTCGGCGGTCAGCGGCAGCCACCAGGCGTCCGCCGCGCGACTCGCGGAGCCGAGCTCGAGCGCCGCGCCGCCCGCGACCTGCGCCACGACGGCGCTCAGGTCGTCGGCGGCGCTCGCGTGGAGCTCGAGCTTGCCGAGGTGCGACACGTCGGCCCAGCCGGCGGCGCGCCGGCACGCCTCGCGCTCCTGCTCGAGCGAGGCGTAGCCGACCGCGACGTTCCAGCCGTTGCGCGCCTCGAACCGCGCGCCCGCGGCGCGCGCCGCGCGCTCCATCGGGCTGCGCGCGATCGGCGCGAAGCGCTCGTCTGACACGGCGGCGTCGGGGGCCAGGAACTCGAAGCTCATCGCGAGCGCTCCCGCCAGAGTTTGCTAGGGACGATGGTCGAGCAATGACGCGCTGTCACGAGCGCAGCACCTCCCCATCGGGGTCGTAGAACGGCTTCGTCTGCACGGTCGCCGCGTACGTGGCGCCGTTGTCGGAGATCTCGATCCGCGCGTCGTCGGCCGCGAGGTCGCGCGGCACCCAGGCGAGGCCGATGACCTTGCCGACCTGCGGCGAGAAGCGCGACGAGGTCACCTGGCCGGCGGGGACGCCGGATCGAATCACCACCGCGCCCTCCGTCGGCACGTGCCCGTTGGCCATCGTGAACCCGACCAGCGCGGTCTCGGGCTCGATCTCGGCGTAGTGCTCGAGCGCCCACTTGCCGATGAAGTCCTCGTCCTTGTCGAGCTTGACGATCCACGGCATCGCGGCGCCGAACGGATTGGATTCCGAGTCCGTGTCCTGGCCCACGAGGATGTGCATCTTCTGTAGGCGCAGAATGCGCTGCGGCTCGAGACCGAACGGGCGAGCCCCTAACTCGAGCACGCGGTCCCAAACGTGCTCTCCGTAGGCCGAGGAGAAGTGGATCTCGTACCCGAGCTCGCCCACGAACCCGATGCGCAGAATCAGGCTTGGCACACCTGCCACCTGGCCGCGCTGGCCGTCGAGGTAGGGGAACGCCTCGTTCGACACGTCGAGTTCTGTGAGCTGTTCCATGATCTCCCGCGCTCGCGGACCAGCGACGTTCACCGCGGCCAGTCCCTGCGTGAGATCCGTGAGCGTCACGTCCATCCGCCAGTCCGCCAGCCACCAGGCGAACCACTGCTCGACCGCGCCCGCACCGCTCGACGTGGTGGTCACGTAGAAGCTCTCGTCGTCCAGGCGGCAGACGGTGCCGTCGTCTGTGATGCGGCCGGCGTCGGTGGTGAGCACGCCGTAGCGCACGCGGCCCGGCTTGAGGTTGGAGAAGCGGTTGGGGTAGAGGCGGTCGAGGAACTCGCCGGCCTGCGGACCTCTCACGAGCAGCTTGCCCAGCGTCGAGACGTCGATCAGTCCGCCCGATTCGTGAACCGCGAGCGCCTCGCCTGCCGGGTCGCCGTAGTCGTAAGCCCGGCGCCAGTCGCCCGCCCAGAGAACGTGTGCGCCCTGTTCGCACTGGCGGGCGTGAATGGGGGTGCGCTTTGCCGGCTCGAACGGTCGCCCGGCGAACGCGCCCAGCGGCACCGCCTGCCACGGCGGCCGCGCGGTGGTGCTGCCGATCTCGTGCAGGCTCTGCCCTGTCTCCTGCGCGAGCAGGCTGGCCGCCGCCGCGTGGCACATGCGTCCCTGGCAGGGGCCCATGGTCACGGTCGTGTAGCGCTTGGTCAGCTCGAGGCTGTCGTAGCCCTCGCTCACGCTTGTGTGGATGTCCTTGGCTGTTACGTCTTCGCACAAGCACGCGAAGCACTTGCCGTTGCGGCTTTCGGGTGCCTGGTGACTGGTGCCTGATGCCTGGGAACGCGCGGCGTCTCCGATGACCTCGGCGTTAGCGCCTGCCTGGCGTACCAGGGAGTTCGCCGGCACGAAGCCTGCTGAGACGACGAGCAGATCTGCGCCGACCCGCTTTCGCTCGCCCTGGTGTTCGATGACCACCTTCTGGACCTTGCCGCGGCCTTTGGCTTTGAGGATGGCGTCCGCCCGGATGACCTCGACGCCTGCTTCCTTCAATGCTTGTGCGGTTTCGTCGTCCGCGGCGACCACGGCGCGCATCCCCGGTTTTATTCCGTAGAGCGAGATCAGGCGGCGGACAGCGCCGGAGAGCATCACGCCCGGGAGGTCGTTGCCCGCGAACAGCGCGGGCTGCTCTATCGATCCGGTGGCGAAGACGTGGCGCTGCGCGCGGATCTGATGGAGGGTGTCGCCCTGCCAGACGGGCACCAGGCCGTCGAAGTAGCCGAGGGCCGGAGCGTTGGTCAGGATCTCGACGCCCGCTGCGCGTGCCTGCTCGCCCAGCGCGTGTGCGCGCACCGGATCCGTGACGAGCAGCCAGCCGCCGGGCTCTGGCCCTTCGTCGCAGAGCACCACGTCGGCGCCGCCTTCCGCGGCCTCGATCGCCGCCGTCAATCCGGCCTCGCCCGCGCCCACCACCAGCACGTCGCAGTGACGGCGCCGGTACTCGGTGCGCCACTCGCGCTCCTCGCGCGCCACCTTCGACAGGCGTCCCAGGCCTGCCGCGCGGCGCAGCACCTTCTCGTACAGCGGCCACAGCCGCCGCGGACGGATGAACGTCTTGTAGTAGAAGCCCGGCGGCGTGAACGGGCCGCCGAACAGGTCGGTCGCGCGCATCAGGTCGAACTCCAGGGAGGGCGACGCGTTCATGTGCTCCACCCGCATCCCCTCGCGCACCGGCTCCGTGCAGGCCCGAACGCCCGGCGCGCCGTCCACGGCCACCAGGCAGTTGGGACACTGACCGGCGCAGCACAGCAGCCCGCGCCGGCGGTGGTACTTGAACGAGCGCGAGAAGGTCCGCTGCCCTGCGGCATATAGCGCCGAGCCGATCGTGTCGCCCTCGAGCCCCTCGAACGGCTTGCCGTCGAACTCGAAGCTCACGACACGCGCGCGGTCGATCCGCTCGCCGGGTTGCTGGGGCAGGCGGTTCAAGGCGCTTCCGTCGGCAGCGCGGTCCAGCTGACCTCGTTGGTGCGCGTGTCGCGCTCCGCGAGGAACCACTCGCGGCAACCCGAGCGGTGGTACCACCACTCGCGCTGCACGCCCGCCACATTGCGGCGGAAGTAGTTGTACTCGTTCAGCTCGCGCATAGAGGGCCGTTCCTTGGGACGGGTGGTCACTTCGCCGCCGAACGCGAAGTCGGTGACCTCACGGGTCCCGCAGTTGGGGCAGGCGAGCACGAATGACATGACGGCGCGCGACTAGGCAGTCGGGGTCAAGCGCCCACCGTCTCGGCCTCCGGCTCTGACAGTCCGGCGGCGGCGCGCAGCGCGTCGGCCTTGTCGGTGCGCTCCCACGTGAAGTCGTGGTCCTCGCGGCCGAAGTGGCCGTACGCGGCGGTCTTCTGGTAGATCGGCCGGTGCAGGTCGAGGTACTTGCGGAAGGCGCCGGGACGCAGGTCGAAGTGCTCGTCGATCAGCCGCAGGATCTCGGCGCGCGGCACGCGCTCGGTGCCGAACGTCTCGACCATCACGGACACCGGATGCGCCACGCCGATCGCGTACGCCACCTGCACCTCGCAGCGGTCGGCCAGCCCTGCGGCCACCACGTTCTTGGCGACATAGCGCGCCGCGTACGCGGCGCTGCGGTCCACCTTCGACGGGTCCTTGCCCGAGAACGCGCCGCCGCCGTGACGCGCCGCACCGCCGTAGGTGTCGACGATGATCTTGCGCCCGGTCAGGCCGCAGTCGCCCATCGGGCCGCCGATCTCGAACTTGCCGGTCGGGTTGACTAGCAAGTTCGGCAACAGCTCCTTCTCCGTGAAGAGCTCCTTGTAGCCCTCGTGGAGCACCGGCTCCACCACGTGCTCCCACAGATCGGGCTTGATCAGGGACTCGGTGTCGAGGTCGGGGGCGTGCTGTGCCGAGATCAGCACCTTGACCACCTCAACCGGCCGATCGTTCTCGTATCGGACCGTGACCTGTGTCTTGCCGTCCGGTCGCAGATATGGAACGACCCCCGCCTTGCGGACCTCGGCGAGGCGCTTGGCGAGGGTGTGGGCGATCTGGATCGGCATCGGCATGAGCGTTCGCGTCTCCCGCGTCGCGTAGCCGAACATCATTCCCTGGTCGCCCGCGCCGGCCTGATCCAGCTCGTCGTCGTCGTTGGGATCGGTCCGCAGCTCGTAAGCGGTGTCAACGCCCTGCGCGATGTCCGGCGACTGCTCGTCGATCGCGGTGATCACCGCGCATGTGTGAGCGTCGAAGCCGTACTTCGCGCGGTCATAACCGATGCGATGGAGCGTCTCGCGGACGATCGCGGGGATGTCCACATACGTCTCCGTCGAGATCTCACCGGCTACCACGACGAGGCCGGTGTTCGTGAGGCACTCGCACGCCACGCGACCGGCCGGATCGTCGGTCATGACCGCGTCGAGAACCCCGTCGGAGATCTGGTCGCAGATCTTGTCCGGGTGCCCTTCGGTGACCGACTCGGAGGTGAACAGGTACTCGTTTTCGGAAAGTCTCTCCATGATCGTCGCGCAACGGTAGCGAACGCACGTCGGGCGTTCGGCCTAGTCCTTGCCCCCGCCCGCGTGCTTCGAAGGGGTCGCCGGAGCGGCCGGCGCATGCGAGCTCACGATCAATGTCAGGTCGGTGGTGAGCGCGGTCGGGCTCTCTCGAACGGCGACTCCCAGGGAGCTCAGCTTGTGGAGCTCGGGCGCGAAGGTGGTGTATGCGGGATCCGCCGCGAGGCCCGCCTGCTCGCCCAGCGTCAGGAGGCCCGAGAGGTTGAGGTACCCGAGCAGCGAGACGTCACTGTCGAGACCGCTGGTCGCTTCCTTGAACGCCTCGTCGTCGTTGAGCCCGCCGGACTCGCCCGTGAGCTGTTTCACGGCAGCTTGGTCGGTGGCCACCAGGAGGATCGATCCGGCGATTGCGTAGGTCAGATCTACGGTGGGTGACAGCTGCACGCTGTGCGCGGTGATGTCACCCACCTTCCGCTCGTTGAATGTCGGCGTCTGCCCGGTGGAAGGACTCAGCGCCGCGACGATCGGGGCCTGCAGACTGGCCAGGGCGTCCCCGGCGCGCGCCGCGTCGATGCCTGAGCTCAGGAACTCCAGGTACGGCACGCCCTTGCCGGCGCCGGGCTGGAGCGCGAACGCCGCCTCGCTGCCGAGGGACGGCAGGAGGTCCGTCTCCAGGTCGACCTTGCCGAGCTGCTTCACACGCTTGACCAGCGCGGCGACCGCGGCCGCGAGACCCGGCTGGTCCGCGCTCGCCTGCTCGATCAGGGAGACCAGCGTCTTGCCCGGGTCCGCCATGCCGATATAGGCCAGGGAATCGGGCGGCAGCGAAGCGGTGAGCGACGGGTCGAACGAGGGGAACGCGGCGAAGAACCCCGGTTGCGCCTTGGCGCGGGCCTCGTCGAGCTCGGATCGGATGGCGATCTCGATGCCGCTGTCGCCGGCGACGACCCCGATCGCCGCCCCGTCGCTCGCACCCGGGTCGATGACCGCGTCAAGCGTGGCCAGGGGTCCTCGCGGGTTGCCGACCAACCTGTCCATCCCATCGGGGGACAGATATGCGTCCGCCAGTCGCTCGTCGGGCAGCGCATCGAGGGCTACGTCCGCCGCCGGCTCATTCTCGAGCGAACCGGTGCCTGTCGCGCCGCTTTGCGCGTCGATCACCTCATGCACTCCGCTCTCACGCCCGATCGCGAGGAAGCCGCCGACCTCGGCGGTCGCAAGCCCGCGGTGGTCGACGCTCACGGGCACGTCGCGGTAGTCGTTCGTCTGCGGCGTTCCCGTCGCGATCGCGTCCGCGTACTTCTTCGCGCCATCGGCATCGGAGACCTGGAGCAGCTGGACCTCCTCGGCGGCGCGTTCGCTCGTCGGAATCAGCGCGAGCGCGGCCTGTCCGCCGAACCACGGCTGAATGTCCCGCGCGAAGTCGGGTGGGCGGCCGCGGGGGCCGGGGACGCGATTCAGCAGCCGGGACGTCACCTGCTGAGTGAGCGTCGGGACGCGCGAGGCGACGTCGCTCGCGTTGTCGTACTGCTGGGTGCCGGGGTCGACGTTCGCGTGCACGTACGCCAGCGCGTCGTCGGGAACGAGCGCGATCGCGTCGTCCGGCGGCGGGCAGACATCCCCGCCGGGCGCTCCGCATGGCAGCGCGGGCACCGCCACCAACAGGACAAGGAGAAGCACGGCGAGGACGGCGACAGCGATCGCGAGGCGCTGGCGGGTTCGCACGGAGAGGCTGACCCAGAAGCGACCCAGCCCCCGTCCCATCGCAGCCGGGACGCGTCCGATTGCGGCCGCGGAGCCGGCCAATGCGCTTCCTGCGCCACGCAGTCGGGTGCCTTTGGGCGCCGCAGACTCGGTTGGTTGCGGCGGGGGCTGCTTGGGCTTGGGAGGAGGCGGCGGAGGCGTCACCGGCGGCGGGGGCGGTGGCGCGGGCGGTGCCGGCGGCTTCGAGCGATCACGCTCGCGAAGGAACCAGCGCAGGATCCCGCGCGGCCGCTTCGGCTTCTCCTGGGAGGTGACGGGTTCGGCGGGAGGCGGAGGCGTGGGTTCCGGGGGCGGAGGCGCCGGCTCGGGCGGCGGGGGGGCCGGCGGAGCCGCGGCCGCGCGGCGGCGCCGCAGCCTGGGAAGTCGAAACCTCGCCACTAGCGGGTCTTATACCGGCTGCCCTCGGCCTTGGTGCGGGGCCGCTGGCGGCGGGAGTGGGGCACGAAGTCGATGACGAGGGGAACTCCCTCGAGGCCGTATCGGTCCCGCAGACGGTTCTCGAAGTGGAACGCCCACTCTCGCGAGATCAGCCGGCGGTCGTTGACCTGAAGCGCGAACCGCGGCGGACGGGTTTCGACCTGAGCTGCGTAGTAGATCCGCAGGCGCCGGCCCTGCTTGGCCGGCGGCGGGCGACTCGCCACTAGATCCGCGACGAACCGGTTGAGCTGCGGGGTGGGAATCCGCGATGCGCGCCGGTCGGCGAGCTCGATCGCCGCGTTCAAGAGCTTCGTCACGTTGCGTCCGGTCTTTGCCGAGCAGGTCATGACCGGCGGGCGCAGGCGCAGGCGCTTCATGAGCCTGGCGGTGGCATCCTCGAGATCGGTCTCGCCGACGTCCCATTTGTTGAGCGCAACGACAGTGGCGCAGCCGGTTCGCATCGCGAGCTCGGCGATCCGCAGGTCCTCCGAGGTCACACCCTCGGATGCATCGCAGACCAGGAGCGCGACGTCGGCGCGCTCCGCAGCGCGCTCGGAGCGCAGCTGGGCGTAGTAGGCGACCGTCCCGGCGACCTTGGTGCGGCGACGTAGACCCGCAGTGTCGACGAGCACCAACGGCCGATCGCCGAAGGTGAGCTCGGTGTCGATCGCGTCGCGGGTGGTTCCCGCAACGTCGGAGACGATGACGCGCTCCGAGCCGAGGAAGCGGTTGACGAGTGAGGACTTGCCGACGTTGGGCCGGCCGATGACGGCGATTCGGACGGACTCGTCGTGGTCCTGGGCGTCGCCGGCCTCCTGCTGCGCCCCTCGGGCCCATTCCGCGAGCCGGTCAAGGAGATCGCCCGTGCCATGTCCCTGCGCCGCCGAGACCGGAATGGGATCCCCCAAGCCGAGGCTGTGGAACTCGGCGGCGAGGTAGTCGTCTCCCGGCTCGTCGATCTTGTTGGCGACAACGGCGACCGGGATGTCTGCGCGGCGAAGGATCTCTGCGACCTCGGCGTCTCCCTGACGCAGCCCGGCCCTGGCGTCGACGACGAGGATCGCGCCGTCCGCGGCAGCCATCGCCTCGCGCGCCTGGAGCTGGACGGCGCGCGAAAGCGAGTCCTCGGCCTCGAGATCCACACCTCCGGTATCGATCAGCCGAAAGGCGACGCCGTTCCACTCACACTCGACCGCCTTGCGGTCGCGGGTGACGCCGGCCTCCTCATGAACGACGGCCTCCCTGCCACCCGCAAGGCGGTTGACCAGCGTCGATTTCCCGACATTCGGGAAGCCGACGACGGCGATCTCGGGGACGCGGGAGTTCACGCGGGGGCGAGGCCCCGCTCGCGGGCCAGGTCGATGACGCGGGCCGTGACCTGGGCGACGTCCAGACCGGTGGTATCGATCTCGACCGAGTCCTCCGCCGGCCGCAGCGCGCCGTGCTCGCGCTCCCGGTCGCGCGAATCGCGTGCCGACAGCGCGACCACAACGGCATGGGGGTCCTCGCCGCTTTCAGCGGCGCGCCGGCGCGCGCGCTCCTCAGGCGAAGCCGTCAGGAAGACCTTGAGCGGAGCGCCTGGGCTGACCACTGTGCCGATGTCGCGTCCCTCGGCGACGTAGTCCCCGGACTCGATCAGGGCGCGTTGGCGCTCGACCATTGCCTCGCGTACCTCGGGATGGACCGACACATGCGAGGCGGCCTCGCTGACTTCCGGCGCCCGGATCTCGTCCCTGACGTCGGCGCCGTCGAGCAGCACGCGGTCACCGTTGAAATCAACCCGCGCCCCGCGGGCAACCCGACCGACCGCATCCGCGTCGTCGAGATCGATGCCGGTCTGCAACGTGGCAAGCGCAACGCACCGGTACATCGCGCCGGAGTCCAGGTAGGTGAAGCCGAGAGCGTCAGCGACCGCCCGAGCGACGGTCGACTTGCCGGCCCCGGCCGGGCCGTCGATGGCGATCACCATGATCGGGCGCTGAGGATAGAGTTGCGCCCGTCATGCAGACCTGGGACATCTCGACACTCGACATTCCACCCCACAACCCATCCGTGCTCGACTCCGAGGAGGAGGGCCGGGCCATCGTGATCCATCTCCCGGCCGGCGAGCGGCTTCAGGAGCACCAGGTACACGAACGCGCCTGGCTCGTCGTGGTCAGCGGCTCAATCGAGATCGAGGACTCTGGCGGCGATTCGACCACCGGCGGCCCCGGGCTCCTGGCGACGTTCGATCCGAATGAGCGCCGCGAGGTGCGTGCCGCGGACGACTCGAGGCTGCTCCTCCTGCTCTCGCCCTGGCCGGGCGAAGGGCATCCGAGTCACCGGTAGCCCCGGCGCCCGTCGCGTGTCTGTATCGGTCGCACCCGGCGCAACAGCCGCGCGCCACGTGTGTGCGAGCAATAAAGGGGCGGACAGACGCTGATCTCGATCGAGTGTGGATTTGGGGCCCATACAGGCGCTCAATCATTCACTCGATGCGCTGCGGGCCCATCACGGGGTCCGGGCCGCCCCTTATTGCCTGTCAGAGCCTCGAGATCCGCCTCGAAGCCCGGGTAGCTGACCGCCGCCGCGTCCATCCCCTCGACCTCGACGCCCTCCCGCGACGCCAGCCCAGCGATCGCGCCCAGCATTGCCAACCGGTGGTCGCCATGCGCATCGAGGCGCCCGCCCTGAAGGCCTCCCGTGCCGGTGACCGCGAAGCCGTCCTCCGTCGCCTCGATCTCCGCGCCCAGGCCGCGTAGGCCGTCGACGACCGTCGCGATGCGGTCCGATTCCTTGTGGCGGAGCTCCTCGGCGCCCGACACGACCGTGGTCCCGTCGGCGAAACACCCGAGCAGCGCCACGAGTGGGAGTTCGTCGATCGCCAGCGGCACCTCTTCGCGTTGGACGCGCGTCGCCTGGAGGGGCCCATGACGGGCGAGAATCGCGCCGCTCGGCTCGGCGGCCTCCGGTCGCTCGTCCACCTCGATCGCCGCGCCCATCCGGTTCAGGGTTCCGAGCAGGCCGATGCGGGTCGGGTTGAGTCCGACGCCGCTTACCCGCACCCGGCTCCCCTCGACGATCGTCGAGGCAACCAGCATGAAAGCCGCGGACGAGAAGTCCCCTGGCACCTCGATTGGAGCCGCCGTCAGCCGTTCCACCGGCTTGATCGTGAGCCGGCGCACCGGTCCGCCTCCCAGCGTCGGAAGGGTGCGCAGCCCCTCGCTGGAGACGTCGGCGCCCCAGGCGGCGAGGAGACGCTCCGTGTGGTCGCGGGTAGGCGCGGGCTCGGTGAGCTGGGTCTCGCCGTCGGCAAGCAGCCCCGCAAGCAAGACGCACGATTTCACCTGGGCGCTCGCGACGGGCATCCGGTATGAGATGCCGCGAAGGCCTGCGGGGGCCAGCTCGAGCGGCGGGAGCCTCCCGTCGCGGCATTCGACTGCCGCGCCCATCTCTCGCAGAGGCTCCGCGATGCGATCGACCGGCCGACGGCGGATCGACTCATCGCCGTCGAGGATCCAGGCCCCCCGCCCCTGCCCCGCGAGCCAGCCTGGGAGCAGGCGAAGGAGCGTCCCTGCGTTACCAACATCGATCGCGACCGTCCCGGCCGCGTCGAACCGCTCACCCGGCCCGCGAAGCCCGATCCCCGTTATGCGCACGTCGATCCCGCCCGGCCCATCCGACCGCCCCACGTCCTCCACCTGGCCACCAAGCGCGCGAACCGCATCCAGCGTGGATCGCGTGTCGGCGGCATCGAGGTAGCCGGTCACCTCCACCGTCCCCTCGGCCATCGCGCCGATCAACGCGGCTCGGTGGCTGATGGACTTGTCCGGGGGCGGTCGAAGCTCGCCGCGCAGCGGCCCGGACGGGTCGAAGCGGATCACGTCGAGATCGAGACGGCGTGGCCGAGCTCGCGCACGATCTCCGCGGCGCGACGGGCCTCCTCGTCGCCGGCGACCCACAGCGAGACGGCGCCGGTTCGCATGTCGGGCGCCGGGTAGAGGGCCATGTCCTCGATGTTCACGCCCGCGCGGCCCAGGGCGAGTGCGATCTCGGCGACCGTGCCCGGGCGATTCTCGACACCCAGCCGCAGCTCGAACAGCTCGCCGCCGACGAGGTCGGACTCCAGAAGACGCCGGCGGTCGTCGCGCGCGGCGCCGTGCCACGCGGAGACGCGGTCGGTGTCGCCGGACCGAATGATGTTTGCGGCCTCGCGCAACCGCTCCGCCGCGGTGTCGATCTCGCGCGCCACCGCCTCGCTGTTGGTGGCGAAGATATCTCCCCAGATCGAGGGGTTGGCGCCCGCGACGCGGGTGGTATCTCGAAAGCTGGGCCCCACCTCAGGCAGGCGCTCGGACTCCTCGGTGGCCGCGGCCGCCGCCTGCTGGACCAGCACGTTCGCGATCACGTGAGGCAGGTGGCTGACCGTTGCCATCAGCCGGTCGTGGGTGTCGGCGTCGATCGCCTGGGGCCGGGCACCGAGATCGGCGATCGCCCGCTGCATTCGGTCGTAGAGCATCCCGCTCGAGCGCTCGGTCGGCGTGAGGTACCAGCGCGCCCCCTCGAAGAGGTCGTCGCGGGCGTTCTCAACCCCCGCGCTCTCCGCGCCCGCGACCGGATGGCCGCCGATGAACCGCTCCCGCCGATCGTCATCCGGCAGGCCGGCGATCAGCTCGCGCTTGGTCGAGCCGACGTCGGTCACGACGGTTTCCGGGCCGCTCTCGTCGAGCGCATCCGCCACCAGCCTGGGAAGCGTCCCAACGGGCCCGGCGCAGAACACGATGTCGGCAGCCTCGGCGGCCTCGCCGATGGTCGGGGCAGCGTCGTCCAGGGCGCCCAGCTCGATGCCGCGCTTCGCATTGGCGGGCTCGACGTCATAGCCCGCAACCTCCGCGCCGAGGCGGCGCTTCGCGGCCAGGCCGATTGATCCGCCGATCAGGCCGACGCCGAGGACCGCGATGCGCATCGGCGTGCGGGGCTAGACCGTTGCGAGCTGCTTGCCTGCGACCTCCGCCACGCGACGGACCTGGTCGGCGTACTCGGCGAACGCCTCCGTCGCCAGCGCCTGCGGCCCGTCGCAGATCGCCTGATCAGGCTCGTTGTGGACCTCGACGATGATCCCGTCGGCGCCCGCGGCAGCCGCTGCCAGCGACATCGGGCCGACCCAATCGCGGCGCCCGGCCGCATGGGACGGATCGATGACGATCGGCAGGTGCGTCAGCTCGCGCAGGGCCGGCACGGCGAGGAGGTCCAAAGTGAACCGGTACGCGGTCTCGAAGGTGCGAATGCCGCGCTCGCAGAGCATGACCTTGTCGTTGCCCTCCTTGAGGATGTACTCGGCAGCCATCAGGAGCTCCTCGAGCGTCGAGGAGAGGCCGCGCTTGAGCAGCACCGGGAGACCGGTCCGCCCGACCTCGGAGAGCAGCGAGTAGTTCTGCATGTTGCGGGCGCCGATCTGGACCACGTCGGCGACCTCGACCACGTCGCTCACGTCGCGCACGTCCATGAGCTCGGTCACGATCGGCAGTCCGGTCTCCGAACGCGCCTCGTCCAGGAGCCGCAGACCTTCGACACCCAGGCCCTGGAACGAGTACGGCGAGGTTCGCGGCTTGTAGGCGCCGCCCCGGAGCATGGCCGCGCCGTTCTCGGCGACGACGCGCGCGACCTCGAGCGTCTGGTCGCGGCTCTCCACGGTGCACGGGCCGGCGATCAGCGCGAAGTGATCCCCGCCGATGCTTCGCCCGTCGACGTCGATCACGGTTCGCTCGCCCTTGCGGAACTGCGCGGAGGCGAGCTTGTACGGCTTGAGAATCGGCACAAGGTGGTCGACACCCGGCGCGCCCTCGAGTCCGAGCGCCGCCACGCGGTCGCGGTCGCCGATCGCCCCGATCACGGTCAGGACCTCGCCCTGGGAGAGGTGCGCAGAGCAGCCGACCGACTCCACTCGGTCGACGACGGCCTGGATCTGCTCCTCCGTCGCCCCCTCTTTCATCACGATCATCATGGTTCCAATAAGCCTTTCAGAGTCTTGTTTCGAAGTTGGTTCACGATGCCCAGCTAGGGGCGCAGGTACGGCGTCCGGTGGAGGTCTCCTGCTAGGTGGCCTGGAGCGGCCGAACCGGACGCCTAGCTAAATCGCCAGTAATAGAACCATGCACGCGGCCGCGCGCCTGGGGAGGCGGTGAGGTAGGCCGACGTGCTCGCGCGGTTCATTGACAGAAGTTTGTAGCAGGTGCGGTGCGAATAGTCCAGCGGCGCAACCGCTTACGCAGTGGCGGCTTCGAGCGCGTCGAGGAACCGCTCGTTCTCCCGACGGGTTCCATAGGTCACGCGGATGTGACCGGGCCCGCCAAGGCTCGCGCCACCCCGGACGACTATCCCGCGCTCGCCGAGCCGCTTGATCACCTCGTCCTCGTCCCGGTCGCCCAGCGGGATCCACGAGAAGTTCGCCTGCGAATCGGGGGGGTCGAGGCCGAGCTCGCGCACGCCCTCCTCGACGAAGATGCGCTCGACGATGGTGCGCTCGACGCGGCTCATGACGTCGTCGCCGTGGAGGATCGCCTCCGCCGCGGCTGTCTGCGCGAGCTCGTTGACGCTGAACGGCTGGCGGACCGCGTCGACCGCGGCACGGAACCTCGCCGAGCCGAGCGCGTAGCCGCAGCGCAGGCCGGCGAGGCCGTAGACCTTGCTGAAGGTGCGCAGCAGGACGAGATTCGGGAACCGGCGGAGCAGGTCGACGGTCTGATCCGGGTCGTCGTTCACCTGGAACTCGATGTAGGCCTCGTCGAGCGCGATCGTCACATGGCCGGGAACGCGTTCGCAGAACTCGGCGATCTGGGTCGCCGGAAGGTGCGTGCCAGTCGGATTGTTCGGATTGTTGACCACGACCAGCTGCGTCGCCGCGGTGATCTCGGTGAGCATCGCGTCGAGGTCGTGCGCGTAGCCGTCGGCGAGCGGCACCCGGATCTCGCGCGCACCGGTCAATGCGGCCAGGTGCGGATAGATCGAGAAGGAAGGCCAGGCGAACACGATCTCCGAGCCGGGCTCGCACAGCGCCTCGGCCGCGGCCAGCAGGATCTCGCACGAGCCGTTGCCAACGGCCACCTGCGCCGGTTCCACCTCGAAGCGCTCGGCGATCCGGCGGCGAAGCCGCTTGGAGTACTGATCCGGGTACCGGTTCAGCCGCGACGCCGCCGCGGCAATCGCCTCGGTCACGGCGGGATGCGGTCCCCACGGCGACTCGTTGGAAGCGAGCTTGATGATGTCCTCGGCGCCGAAGGCATCCCGCGCCGCATCCTCGTGGAGGCCCGCCTCGTAGTGGGGCAGGCGCTCGAGCTTCCGGGCGAAGGTGATCGACATGACACGGCATTGTGTCTAACTTGGATTTCGCGGATGGCCGATGACGAGACCACCACACCGGATGAGACGGCAGCCGCCGCGGAGCGTCTCGTCCGGCTGGGCGAGCGTTACCTGACCTGGCCCGAGCTTTGCGACCGCGCCGGAGTCGAGCACGAAGTCGCTGATCGCCTGTGGAGGGCTCTTGGTTTCCCCGACGTGCCGCCGGATGAGCCGGCGTACACGGACGACGACGTACGGGCCCTGGACATCGCCGTCCAGGGCCTCGAGCGGCTCGACGGCCGGGAACACGAGGAGGCGACCGACCTTTTGGTCCGCGAGGCCCGGGCCATCAGCGCGTATCTGACGCGCATCAGCGAGATCCAGATCGACATCCTTCTCGAGCTGCAAGCCCGCGGGCTGCGCGAGCACGCGATCAGGGACGCATTCGCAAACGGAATCGCCGACTCCGAGCTCGGCTGGCTGCTGTTCTACGGACTCCGGCGTCGCCTGGACGAAACGCTCCGTCGTCGCGCGACCTCGGAGCCCGGCGAGCAGGAGGTCGTCGCCGTGGGCTTCGTGGACATGGTGGACTTCACACGCACGAGCGGGTCGCTTGATCCGGCCGAGTTCGGTCGGCTACTGAACGGCTTCGAGTCGCTCGTCTGGGACGTCGTCACCGAGGCCGGTGGGCAGGTCGTGAAGCTGATCGGCGACGAGGCGATGTTCGTCTGCCCCTCGGCCGGCGAAGCGGCTGAGGCCGCGGTGGAGGTGATCTCGTCGAGCGGGCGATCGGAGATTCCGCCGTCGCGTGGCGGGCTCGCGGCCGGGCCCGTGCTGCATCGGCATGGCGATTACTTCGGGCGCGCGGTGAACATGGCGAGCCGCCTCGTCGACCGAGCGGAGCCGGGAACCGTGCTGGTCGACGAGGCTCTGCGAGACGGACTGAATTCAGCTGGAACCTTCGAGCTGCACGAGCACGGCCGCCAGCGCCTGAAGGGCATCGGTGAGGTGCCGGTGTGGCTCCTGGTCGCCGGGAACGGCTGAGCGCCTACTGCGCCGAGTGCAGGTCGGCCCGCAGCTGCTGGGCCTCGCCGAGATACGTGTGGGCGGGCGAATGCCCCTCGGGCCCGTAGTAGTGGACCATCACCCGGATCACTCCGCGCATCGCGCCCGGGACGTCCAGCTCGCGGTTACAGAGGAGCGGGACCTGGTCCAGGCCGAGCCGACGCGCCGCCACTGCCGGGAACTCCGCGTTCAGGTCGTCGGTAGACGTGAACAGGCAGCTCACAATGTTCCCGACACTCAGCTCGTTGCGGGTCATGAGCTCGCGCATGAGCTCCTCGGTGGCGTCGAGGATGGCGGCGACGTCGTTGCTCGCGACCTTCGTCGCTCCGCGGACTGCGTACAGGCGCTCACTCATGGACGCGCATCCTTCCAGAGCCGCCTGACCTCCGGTGGGCGCAGCTTCCTTGCCTGCCCCTCGGGGAGGTTCCCGAGGTGCAGGGGACCGAAGCTCGTCCGCGTCAATCCGGACACCTCGTTCCCGACCGCCTCGACCATCCTCCGAACCTGCCGGTTGCGCCCCTCAGCGATGGTGAGCTCGATGACGCGGGGCGAGGTGCGGTGGATCCTGGCGGGCTGTGTGGGCCCGTCGTCGAGCTCCACGCCTCGCCGCAGGCGGCGAAGCTGGGACTCGGTCACCGGGCGGCGCAGCCGGACCCTGTAGGTGCGGTCGATCCCGTATCTCGGGTGCGTCAGACGGTTCGCCAGCTCGCCATCGTTCGTGAGGAGGATCAGCCCGGTGGAGTCGGCGTCGAGGCGGCCGACCGGGTAGAGGCGGCGCGGCGAATCCACCAAATCGACCACGGCCCGGCGGCGGCCCGGCTCGCGCGCCGTGGACACGACACCGGCGGGCTTGTTCAGCATCCAGATCTCGCGCGGCTCGGGGCGCACGGGGCGGCCGCCCACGGCGACGCCGCTCTCGTGATCGACATCGCGCGCAGGATCGGTGACACGCTCGCCGGCGACCGTGACGCGCCCCGCGGCGATCAGCTCCTCCGCTCGGCGCCGTGACGCGACGCCGGAATGGGCCAGGTACTTCACTAGGCGCATGGCGCCTGAAGCTCAGCTCGCGCGCTGCTCGCCCGCCTTCAGCAGCCGCTCGCGCAGCTCGCGTTCGTCCTCCGGCGTCGGATCGAACCGCGACGGGTCCGGGAGCTCGTCCAGGGCGGAGAGTCCGAAGAGCTTCTCGAAGAGAGGCGTCGTCCTGTAGACGATGGCGCCGAAGCGCGAGCGGCCTGACTCCTCGATCAGGCCGCGCTCGGTGAGCGTCGCCACGGCCGACTCCGACGCGACGCCGCGAATGCGGGCGATCTCCGGTCGCGAGACCGGCTGCAGGTAGGAGACGATCGCGAGGGTCTCCGCCTGCGCCTGCGTGAGCGGTGGGGTCCGCGGGGTTGAGAGCAGCCGCCGGGCCGCGTCCTCGGCAATCGGGGCCGCGGCAAGCGTGTGGCCGCCGCCGACGTTGCGAAGCACGACTCCCCGCTCGCCCTCGGCAAGCGCTCCTTCGAGGGCGTCAACCGCCCTGTCGATCTCCGCCTCGCTCGCGTCGCATGCCTCCGCCAGCTCCGCCGTCGTCACCGGCTGCGGCGACAGAAACAGAAGCGCCTCGACGATTCGCTCCAGATCAGTCATGCATCACCTCCACCTCGATCGGGCCGAACAGGTCGTGCTGGCTCCAGGTCGCCTCTCCGCGCTTGTGCATCTCCAGCAAGGCGAAGAGCGTCACCGCCTGGGTGAGGCGGTCCTCGTCGGCGAAAACCTCGTCGAAGTCGAAGCGACCGCGCCGCGAGAGGAGCTCGCGGAGCACGTCGAGTCGGCGCTCGAGCGAGACAGTCGGGCGGATGTGGCTCGTGTCGGGCTCCGGCGGGATGCGCAGAAGGTCCCCTAGCGCCTCGGCGAGCCGGTCGGGCTCATAGGCCTTCTTCGCGGCGTCCAAGGACGCGCGGCGAAGCTCCGGCGGCAGCGGCGCCGCGCGGTACACGTAGCGGCGCCCGTCGGCAAAGAGTCCGGAGAGATGCGCGGCAGCCTCGCGATAGCGGCGGTACTCGAGCATGCGCGCCAGGAGCTCATCCGCCGCCTCCTCGGGCCGAAGCTCGATCCGCTCCTCCTCCGCTGTCGGAAGCAGGAGGCGCGACTTCAGCTCCAGGAGCGAGGCGATCAAGACGAGGAACTCGGTGGCCGAGTCCAGGTCGAGCTCGCCCGAACTCTCGAGATGCTCGATGTAGGCGACGACGATCTCCCCGAGCGAAACCTCCGCGAGTGAGATCTCCTCGCGGAGGACGACCGCCATCAGGAGGTCGAACGGCCCCGCGAAGACGTCGAGGTCGAGATCGAGCTCAGCGGCTCTCACGTGCGTTAGGCCGGTGCCGTACGGCGCCGGCAGAGGCATGTGCCGTTCATGGGTATGTGAGCGTAGATGGTGCCTCGGTTGCCTCAGGCGCGGGCGGGACCGATGCCCATTGCGTCGCGGACGTCCGTGAGCACCTCCGCGGCGATCGCGCGAGCCTTCTCGGCGCCGGCGGCGAGCGTCTCCTCCATGCCCGCCTCGTCCGGCCGTAGCTCCGCGTAGCGCTCGCGCACGGGCGCGAGGTAATCCACGACCGCGTCGGCGACCGCGCCCTTGAAGTCGCCGTAGCCGGAACCTTCGAATTCGCGCTCGATCTCCTCAGGGGCAACGTCGCGGATGACCGAGAGGATGTCGATGAGGTTCGCGATCCCGGCCTTGTCGGGGCCCCGGCGGACCTCGGTGCCGGAGTCCGTCACAGCGCTCCTCAGCTTCTTGCGAACCGCGTCGGCCTCGTCGAGGATGTAGACAGTTCCCTGCTCGGAGCCGTAGGTCGTGGACATCCGCGAGGTCGGCTCTTGGAGGTTCATGATCCGGGCGCCGACCTTCGGATAGCGCCCGTCGGGCACAACGAGGATCTCGCCGAAGCGCGCGTTGAAGCGCTCCGCGACGTCGCGCATGAGCTCGACGTGCTGGCGCTGGTCGTCGCCGACCGGGACCTCGGTCGCGCGGTACGCGAGCACGTCGGCCGCCATCAGCACGGGATAGAAGAAGAGCCCAGCCGAGACCAGCTCGCGCTGCTGCTCGGACTTCTCCTTGAACTGGTGCATGCGGTTGAGGTCACCCCAGGCGGTCACGGCCGAGAGGAGCCAGCAGAGCTCGGTGTGCTCCTTGACATCGGACTGGCGGAAGAGGATGCAGCGCTCGGGGTCGAGGCCGGCGGCGGCGAGGGTCGCGGTCGTGTCGTAGAAGCGCTCGCGAAGCTCCCTCGGGTCGTATTGAACCGTGGTCGCGTGCAGGTCGACAATGCAGTAGATGCCCTCGCCCCGGTCCTGGCCCTCCACGTACTGGCGGATCGCGCCGATGTAGTTGCCGAGATGCTTGCGGCCCGTCGGCTGGATGCCGCTGAAGATCCGTTCACTCCCGGCCATGGCGGGCGCGGACTATAGACGCCGTCCCTTCCGGCGCCGGGGCCTCAGAGCTGCTTCTCGGAGACCTTGTAGCCGATCTGCATGAAGTCAGAGATCGCGACGGTCGCCATGATCGACGCGACGAACCGCGTCGCCCTCGGCGCCACGACCAGCCCGGTGGCGTAGGCGGTCGCGACCCATTGATCGAGACAGAAGGGGCAGACGATGAGCTCACCAACGGTGTGGCGCATGCCGGTCCCGCGCGGGCTCTCCTCGAGCTCGCCGGGCCCCGCCTCCCCCTCGTGCTCGGTGAACGGGGCGCGCAGCGGCGCGGTCACCTTGTCCTTGGCGATTGCCCTGCTGGTCTTGTGGCTCGCCACGCCGATCAGAGCGAGGTCGCGCGGGGAGATCTCCTCGGGAAGCCGGTCGCGAAAGCGCCACAGGAACGCACCGAGGGCTGCCGCGTATGTGCCGGTGAGGAGCAGGTAGGGCGTGAGCCGCTCCCGGGGCTCGCCGGGATCGCCGGCCCCGTTCTGGGACTGGGCGTTCCTCGGAGCTTCGGCCTGCTGCGCCATCGGTTCTCCGGCGACTTCCCCCGACCGGCCGCGTCGAAACCCGCGGCGGCGAGTCATTAGTGTGCGGATGGTGGCAACCGCGACGGTGACCCCCCGAGACGTCGTGACGGAGTACTTCGAGTCACTAGCCGCGCAGGACCTCGATCGCGCCGTCGCGACCTGGAAGCCGGGGAGCATCGATCGCCTATACGGGTTCGCCGACCTCGTCGCTCCGGCGGGGATCCGCGATTACTTCGGGGGCATCTTCGAAGCGATCCCGGACTTCCGGATCGAGGTCATCTCAACCGTCGCCGAGGACGACCGGGTCGCCGTCCGTTGGCGCGCCACCGGAACGTTCGACGGGACGGGCACGTTCGAGGGACTCGCGCCGAACGGGCGATCGGTGGAGCTGGAGGGAATCGACCTGCTGACCGTGGACGGCGGGAAGATCGTCTCCAACGAGGCCTACACGAACGCGATGGAGTTCGGCCGGCAGGTCGGCGCTCTCCCCCCGCGTGGCTCTTCGCAGGAGCGAGTCATGGCCGCCGCATTCAACGCCAAGACCGCGATCGCCAAGCGCCTGCGTCGCGGCTGACCTACGGCTCCGGCTGCTCGCGGAGCTGGTGCGCGGGTGTGAAGAAGTTGCGGTAGGCGAGCGTCACCGCGATCAGCCCAGCGAGGGCAACACTTCCGAGCAGCGTCCAGAGCAGGATGAGCTGTAGCCGCACGGCGTCGGTGGGACTCGCGCCGGCGAGCAGCATGCCGACCATCGTGCCGGGGAAGAAGATCAGACCCGTGGTCTTCGTCGAGTCGACGAGAGCGATCATCCCGGACCGGAGGCTGCGCCGGACGATCGGCGCCGCCGCCTGCGTCGAAGTCGCGCCGAGAGCGAGCGTCGCCTCCACCTCCCGCGCGTGCCGCGTCATCTCGTCACCGAGGCGGTTGAGCGTCACCGCGGCCGCCGTCATCGCGTTTCCGACGACCATTCCTCCCACCGGGACGAGGTAGCGCGGCTGCGCCTTGAAGATGCCGAGTGCGACGACGAGCCCGAGCGTTGTCGCTCCGGCGATCGCCAGGGCGAGGAGCAGCGGCCAGAACGCGCCGGGAACCTGCCTCGCCCGGCGTTGCGCGGTCAATGCCCCGAACACGACCATGATCGCGATGAGCAGGACCACGAACCACAGGCTGTCCTGATCGAAGATGAACTTGATGACGTAGCCGATCGCCGTGAGCTGTATCGCCGAGCGCACGACCGCGATCCCGATGTCGGCCTCCAGGTCGGCCTTGCGCCAGAACGACACGGCGACCGCTAGCGCGACCAGGACCAGGGTGGCCGCGACCTCGCCGAGACTGACGTGGATCGAGGTGCCGGTCATCGGGAGACCGCGAGCTGGTCGCGGGCGTGCCCCTCCCCCACCACACGCCCCTCGTCAAGCCGAACGACCCAGTCGGCCATGCGCCGGGCCTGCGCGAGATCGTGGGTCACCAGCACGATCGATACGTCGACCCGCTCGCGCAGGTGAAGCAGTGTCGCCTCGACGGCGCCGCGGGTCCGCTCGTCGAGCGCTGAGGTCGGCTCGTCGAGAAGGAGCACGCGCGGCTCGAGTGCCAGCGAGCGCGCGAGCATGGCCCGTTGCTGCTCGCCCACCGAGAGCTTGCTGGGGTTCCTGGGCGCGAATGAAGCATCGAGTCCAGCGAGATCCAGGAGCCGCGGGACGTCCGGCTCGCGGCCGGCAAGGCCTGCGGCGAAGCGGATGTTGTCCTCGACGGTCCCCTCGAGCAGCGCGGGAAGCTGGGGCACCAGGCAGACCTGACGCCGGAGCTCGAGCGGATCGCGCTCGCGCACGTCGGGGCCGTCGTAGCGCACCGTGCCGGAGGCGGGATCCGCGAGACGGTTGAGCAATCGCAGGAGGGTCGACTTTCCGCTGCCCGAGGGCCCGGCGACGCAGCTCGCCCCCCTAGGCAACGAGGCGCTGACGTCTTGAAGCACGACCTTCCCGTCCCGCTCCATCGTCACCCGATCGAGCTCGAAGAGCATGGGGCGATTATCGCGGGACCTGGTCGCCGGGATGCCACGTAGTAGTCGCAGACGCCGAAACGGGGGAGAACCAGATGGCTCGACGGATTCTTGGATCGATCATCGGAGCGATCGCGGTTGGCGCGGCGCTTGCGCTACCGGGCAGCGCCGCGGGAGACGGGGCGCCGGCGCCCTTCACCACGTACGGCGTCTCAGGCCCCACCGGTCTCGAGTACATGGCGGTGCCTCACCGCCATGGAGCCACAGCGGTCCGCAAGCTCGACCACAAGAAGACCTTGGCCTCGAAAAACCTGAATCGTCCGTTTGCGGTTCCAGGCGTGACGGTCCACGCATTGCCCGACGGTCTGTCGGCTGATGGCGGGACGCTGGTGCTGGTCAACCCGCGCCAGCGTGTTTCCGACGGGCCAACGCACGTCATCGTGCTCGACGCCGACAGCCTTCGGGTCATTCAGCGGCTCAGGCTCAGCGGCGGCTTCACCTTCGACGCGATCTCGCCCGACGGCTCCTCGATCTACTTCATCCAGTACCTCTCGCCGCAAGATCCGACCAAATACGCGGTCCGCGAATACGACGTCCCGGAGGGGCAGCTTTTGCGCGAGCCGATCGTCGATCCGAACGAGCACGCCGGCGAGATGCGCGGTTTTGCCCTCGACCGCGTCACGAGCCCCGACGGCCGCTGGGCTTACACCCTCTATGACGGCGGCGGCGGAGAACCCTTCGTTCACGCTCTCGACACGGTGAAGGGTCGCGCCGTATGCGTGGATCTCGACGACTTCGTCGCGGCGTCCCAGGTCCATGACGTCCGCATGGCGGTGGATCCAGCCGGCGACCGGCTGACGCTGACCGCGAAGAGGGTGCCGCTCGCGGTGATCGACGCCGGGACGCTCCATGCGAGTGCGCCGCCGGCTCCGGCGGACACGAGCGGGGATGACGAGGGTGCTCCCTGGGTCCTGATCGGTCTCGCGGCAGCCCTTGGACTGGGCGTCGGTGCCGCAGTCGTCGCGACCCGGCGCCACCGCGGATCGGGATTGGCAACCCCCGACGCGTAGGCGCGAGGAACGGGCTTCTCACCCGGCCGAGGGACCCCTGAGGGCCGGCGCCCCGTATTGCATGGATGTCGCCACGCGCGCGCGTTAGAGGGAAGATGATTGGGCCGGGACTGCGGCCTGTCGCCGCGGGTCCCCGGGAGGAGATCCAACTGGCCGCCGAGAGCATCGACAGCGTCGCGCTACCGCTGCGGGTGTCGCATGCCGCCTCGCCCACGAAGGCGCTCGAGCGCCGGCGTGAACGCCGCTGGGTCAAGGCGGCGCAGTCCGGCTCGGAGCAGGCTCTGGAACATCTGTATCGCCGGCACTGGCCCTGGGCCCACCGCGCCGCCTACCTCGTTGTCCATGACGCCGGGGCAGCCGAGGACATCGCGCAGGAGGCGTTTCTCGCCGCCATCCGCTCGCTCGATCGGTTCGACCGGTCGAGACCGTTCGGGCCGTGGCTCAACCGCATCGTCGTCAACCGAGCGATCGACTGGGTCCGGGCCCGGGCGCTGCGGCGCGAGACCGGCGGGGAGCTCGACACCGACGCCCTGGCGGCCCAGGCAGCGCCGGACACCGGCTCGGCCGTCTACTCGGACGAGGTGGTCACGGCGCTCAGAAAACTGTCGCCCGAGCATCGTGCGGTGGTCGTGCTCCGCTACCTCCTCGACTACACGCCGGGCGAGATCGCGAAGACGCTCGGGATTCCCCGGGGGACCGTGAACTCGAGGCTGCGCCGCGCGCTTGACCAGCTGGGCGGGGAGATCGAGGTGTCACGATGAGCGGGAGCGACCTCCGCCGGCGGCTTCGAAACGCAACGGTTCCCGAGGAGCACGAGGCGCGCGAGCGCAGCTGGCGAGTCGTGCGCGCGGCTTATGCCGAGCGGCGGCCCACAACGACCGTGGGATCCACTCCCAGGAGGCTCGCGGTGGCGCTCGTCGCCGCGGGGATCGTTCTCGCGATCGTGCTCACCCCGGCCGGCGCGAAGGTCGTGGACTTCGTCGACGACGCGGTCAGCCCGGGTGCGCGCCACGCGGAGCCGACACTCACCCACCTGCCCGGAGGCAGGGTCCTGGTCGAGTCGACCAACGGACCGTGGGTGGTCAACGCCGACGGCGCAAAGCGCCTGCTCGGCGATTACGACGAGGCGGCGTGGTCGGCGGGCGGCCGTTTCGTGGCAGTCACGGCCGGTCGCGAGCTCGAGGCCGTCGAGCCCACCGCGACCGACGCGGTTCACTGGTCGATCCCGAGCCAGCAGTCGGTCACAAACCCCTCGTGGTCGACGTCCGGCGTCCGGGTCGCCTACCTGAGCGGCGACTCGCTCCGCTTGGTCGCCGGCGATGGAACCGAGGACCGCCCGCTCGCGCGGCATGTCGCCTCGGTCACTCCCGAGTGGCGGCCGCAGCGAAAGCCTCTTCCGCCCGACTTCCAGGTGTCCGGGGTACCGCGGGCCAACCTGCTGGCATACGCGACCTCGAGCGGCCGGGTCGTGGTGGAGGACACCGACTCCGGCAAGGTGCTGCTGCGCTCAGGCGACACGGCGCAACGGAGGGGGCTTGCCTGGTCGTCGGACGGCAAGCTGCTCCTGAGCTTCACGGCTCACGAGCTTCGTACCTATGACTTCGCGAGCCGGACTCGCTTCCCCATCGCTGCCGGCATGCCACAGAAGACAGTGCTTCAAACCGTGGCCTTCCAGCCCGGAAGTCACCGAGTGGCGGCGATCACGACGACCACGAGATCCTCCAAGCCGCGCAGCAGCCTCCTCCTCGGCCGGCCGGACACGGAGAACTTCCTGGCCGAGCGGCCGCTCTCGGACCCCGGGCGCTTCAGCGATCTCGCGTGGTCGCCCGAGGGCGACTGGCTGCTGGTCGGATGGTCCGACGCCGACCAGTGGCTCTTCTTCAATCCAGCGACCCGACACGTCACACCGGTGGGCGACATCGCCGGTCAGTTCGATGCCGGAGCGACCAGCGGCGTCCCGTTCCCGAGCGTTGCGGGCTGGTGCTGCACCTCGCTCGGCACCAACTCGCCGTAGGCACGAGGCCCGCAAGATTCGTGCCGGTGGCCCTCGGGTATCCAGGAACTGGCGCTAAGTTGGGAAACTGATGCGAGCGATGATTTTTGCCATCCACCAAGGTCTTGGTTGAGGAAGATGCCTAGAGCAATTTGGAGTGGATCGATCAGCTTCGGGCTCTTGAACGTGCCTGTGAAGCTGTACAGCGCCGTCTCGCGCAAGAACGTGAGCTTCCGCGAGCTGCGCGAGAGCGACGGCTCGCGCATTCGGCACAAGCGGGTGGCGGAGGCCGACGGCAGGGAAGTGCCCTACGAGGAAATCGTCAAGGGCTATGAGATCTCGCCGGAGCAGTACGTCGTCGTGACGCGCGACGAGCTGGAGGAGATCGACCCCAAGAGGACGCGGGCGGTCGAGATCCAGGACTTCGTGGACCTCGACGACATCGACCCGATCTACTTCGACCACCCGTACTACCTGGGCCCCGACAAGGGCGCCGAGAAGGCATACGCGCTGCTGGTCAAGGCCATGAGCGACGCCAAGAAGGTCGCCATCGCGCGCTTCGTGCTGCGCAACCGCGAGCACCTGGCGGCCGTCCGCCCGAGCGGGAACGTGCTGACGATGGCGACGATGCGCTTCCCCGACGAGGTGGTGGCGCCTGATGAGCTCGGTGAGGACGTGGTCCCGCAGAACGGGCGCAAGCTCGACAAGCGCGAGGTCGACATGGCGAAGCAGCTGATCGACTCGCTGACGTCTGACTTCGATCCCGGCAAGTACCGCGACGAGTACCGCGAGGAGCTCCTCGCCCTGATCGACCGCAAGGCGAAGGGCGAGGCGGTCACTGGTCCGGTCTCCGAGGAGCCCAAGCCCACCAAGGCACCCGACCTCATGGCCGCTCTGGAGGAGAGCCTCGCGGCGGTCCGCGGCGAGCCCCTTGCGACCGGCGGCGACGGCGGCAAGAAGACCAGCAAGCGGTCCACGTCGAAGTCGGGGTCCCGTTCGAAGACCTCCCAGTCCAAGTCCAAGTCGCGATCGCGAAGCAAAGCCAAAGCCGCCAAGTAGACGTCGACGGCCACCGGCTCGAGCTCACCAATCTCGACAAGGTGCTGTGGCCCGACCCTGGGTTCACCAAGGGCGAGATGATCGACTACTACGCCCGCGTCGCGGACGTGCTGCTCCCGCACCTGCAAGGTCGGCCGCTGACGCTCAAGCGCTACCCGAACGGCGTCGCGGAAAAGTTCTTCTACGAGAAGCGCTGCCCGAAGCACCGCCCCGACTGGGTTAATACCGTGCCAATCTGGAGCGGACGCAACGAGGGCGAGATCGACTACTGCGTGTGCGATGACCGCGCGACGCTCATCTGGGTGGCTCAACTCGCGTCGCTCGAGCTGCACCCCTCGCTCTCGCGCGCGAAGGAGATCGAGCGACCGACGGTCCTCGCCTTCGACCTCGATCCAGGGCCACCGGCCACGATCCTCGAATGCTGCACGGTCGGCCTGCGGCTGCGGGACCTTTTCGCCGACCTGGGCCTGGAGAGCTTCCCCAAGACGTCGGGGTCAAAGGGTCTTCAGGTGTACGTCCCCCTGAACGTCAAGGTCACCTACGAAGACACCAAGCCGTTCGCGCACGCGGTCGCGCAGGTGCTCGAGCGAGCCGACCCGGACCTGATCGTCTCGCGGATGGCCAAGAACCTGCGGAAGGACAAGGTCCTCGTCGACTGGAGCCAAAACGACGAGCACAAGACGACCGTGTCCGTGTACTCACTCCGCGCGAAGGAGCATCCGACCGCCTCGACACCGGTCGAGTGGAAGGAGGTCGAACGCGCGCTGAAGCGTGAGGACCCGGACGTCCTGCGCTTCGAGGCCAAGGACGTGCTGAAGCGCGTGGAGAAGCACGGCGACCTGTTTGAGCCCGTTCTCAAGCTGAAGCAGAGGCTGCCGGATCTGAAGGCGGCGACCGAGTCCGACTAGCGGGCCGTCGCTCAACCGGCGCACTGAAAGAAACGGGCGAGTAGCTTCCCCGATCGCGCTCTCGGGAAGCGCGTCACAACTCGGCCGTGGGGATGGTGCAGATGTCGGTTCGATCTTGGTTGGCTCTTACCGTGGCGGCGGCTTCACTCGGCCTCGCGCCACAGGTCGCGTCCGCCGCGGGCGTGGCTTACCCCGATGCCCACTGGTCCGAGGCGTGGATCCCGTCTCCGTCAAGGGCGGGTAACGCGACCCTGCACGCGGACGTCCTGCGCCCCAAGGGCTACACGAAGGCTGACAAGACCCCGGTGATCCTGTCCATCGGCCCCTACTTCAACCACTCCGGGCAGACGGGGCCGGCGGGCCCAGCGGAGGGCACCCACTACGACCCGGTCGGGCCGAACGCCGGTCCCTCGGAACGTTTCCAGGACTTCGTCGAGGGCTCGGGCTTGCTCAAGAAGGGCTACAGCTTCGTCATGGTGGACCTGCGCGGGTTCGGCGGCTCGAACGGCTGCCTCGACTGGTCTGGCCCAGGCGAGCAGGCCGACGTGGTGAACGCCGTCAGGTGGGCGGCGCGCCGCCCGTGGTCGACGGGCCGAGTCGCCATGTACGGCAAGTCCTACGACGCCCTGACCGGACTGATTGGCGTCGACCGTCGCCCGCCGGGCCTGCGCGCCGTCGTCGCCCAAGAGCCGGTCTACGACGACTACCGCTACCTCTACGGCGATGGGATGCGCCGCCTGAACTCAGTCGCCACGCCCGCGCTGTACGACGGGATAGCGGCGACGCCGGGACCGGTCACCGACGACCCGAACTACAACAGGAGCAGCCTCAACAACCCTGCCTGCCTGGCCCAGAACTGGGCTGCGCAGGCCGGTGACAACCACCACAACTCGGCTTTCTGGCGGCTGCGTAACTTGATTCCGCGCGCGAGGGGGTCGAACGTCCCGCTGTTCCTCACCCAGGGCCTGACCGAGAACAACACCGTCGCCGACGGATTGCAGGACTACCTCGCCAATCACACGGGCTACGAGCGAGGCTGGCTGGGTCCATGGGAGCACGTGCGCGGCAACGAGACCTGCGCTTCCGGCGACGGCTCCACCGGTTGCGACGACTCGAATGTCGGCCGGCTGAAGATGGGGCGCGCCGGCTGGTTCCGCGAGGTGATGCGCTTCTATCGCCGGTACCTGAAGGGCAAGACGCCGAAGGTCGCGGATCCGCCCTTCGCGGTCCAGACCAACGACGGCGTTTGGCGGTCGGAGAAGCAATGGCCGCCCGCTGACGCGCGTAGGTACACGACGACGCTCCGCCACGGCAGCTACGTCGACCACGCCCAGTCCGTGGGGACGGGCTGGGACGCCGCCTCGAGCCTCGCCACGGCCGAGGGCAGTAATCCCTCGGATCCGACGGTGCAGTCCGGCGTCTGGACCGTATCCAAGCCGCTGCCGTACAACGTGCACCTCTCGGGTGAGCCGAGGGCGTCGGTCAAAGTGACGACATCGCTCCCGAACGCCAATCTGGCGATCGACGTCTACGACCTCCGCCGTCACCGGGATGGCACCTGGACCGGCCCGCTGGTCACGCGCCAGGGTCACCTCGTCAGGCACCCGGGCGACTCGGCCGTCCCGCTCACGCTCTGGGGAGCGGACTGGAAGCTCAAGGCCGGCGATCGCATCGCGGTCCGGGTGACCGACAACAACCAGGACTGGTGGCTCATGGCGCCGCCGAGCGGCCAACCGGTGACGGTGCGCGGCGGCTCGATCACGCTCCCGTTCCTCAGACACCGGCGGACGCAGACGATCAAGGGCCGCCCGGGCGTCCAGCTTGCCGACTACCGCAAAACGCACACGGCCACCGTCCCGGACGACGCGGTGGGCTCGGCAGTCAAGTTCACGCTGCCGCCGCGAATGAAGAAGGCGCGCAAGAACTCGGTCTTCAGCGGCGGATACACCGAGCCGGTCGGCGGGCGCGCCTCCGGGCAATAGCGCCAGCTAGGTGATCGGCAGGGCCTCGCGGCGCGGGCGCGGGCGTACGGCCCGGACTGCCACCGCCAGCCTGCGCACGCCCTCGCTGAGCTCGTCGGGGTCCAGGTAGCCGTACGACAGCCGGATGTGCGTGGTGCGCGGGCGCTCGGCCATCATCGCGCCGCCGGGCAGGAAGGTCACGCCCTGGCGCACCGCCTCGTCGTATAGGTCGCGCTCATCCAGCGCGTCGCGGAACGTCAGCCACAGATGGCCGCCGCCCCGCGGGCGCGCGAACGTCGCGGCGGGCTCGAGGTGGCTCTCGACCGCCGCGGTCAGCACATCGCAGCGCTCGCGGTAGAACGCAATCGACCGCTCGATCTGCGGCGCATAGTGGCCGTCCGCCAGGAACCTGGCGGCCACGAGCTGCGTCAGGGTCGGGCTCCCCATGTCGTCGTTGCGCTTCTCTTGGACGATCCGGTCGAGCACCGGGCCGCTCGCCGAAATCCACGCCAGCCGCATGCCCGGGCTGACCGTCTTCGAGAGCGACGACAGATGGATCACATGGCTCGGGAGCGTCGCGCGGAGCGGGCTGATAGCCGTTCCCTCGAACCGGAGAGAGCCGTAGACGTCATCCTCGAGGATGAAAAACCCGTAACGCTGGGCCAGCTCGAACAGGCGCTCGCGCCGTTCGGGTGCCAGATCGCATCCGGTGGGGTTCTGTAGGCGCGGCTGTAGCACGACCAACCGGACATCCCGCCGGCGCAACAGCCTCTCGAGCGCGTCGACGTCCATGCCGCCATCGTTCAGGTGGACCGGGAGAATCGAGGCACCTGCATTGCGGATCGCCTCGATCGAGCCGGGGAAGGTCGGGGACTCGCAGGCCGCCACGTCCCCGGGCCGGAGGATGGCGCGCGTAGCCAGGGTGAGTGCCTGCCGCGCCCCCGTGGTCACGATGATCTGGTCCGGCCCGTCGCTAAGGCCCTCGCGGCGATGCAAGGCGGCGATCTGCTCGCGAAGCTCGGGTGCACCCTCGATATCCGTGTATTGGTGAACCCGGGAGCCGTGCTCCTCCAGGGTCGCGGTGATGACCGCAGAGAGCACATCGAACGGCAGCAGCTTGTCGGCGGGGTAGCCGACCATCAGCGGGATCACATCGTCGCGGCCGGCCTGCCGGAACATCTCGGCCAGGATCCGGTCGCCGTAGGTTTCGAGCTGCTCGGGCAGCGCGTATAGCTGCCAGTCGGTGTTCTCGCGTTCCGCGCCAGCGCCCGACCCGTTCTGGGCCCCCACGCGGACGAACGTGCCCTGCCCGACACGGGCGGTGACGAGACCGAGCTCCGCCAGCCGCCGGTAGGCGCGCGCCGCCGTCAGGTGGTTGACCTCGGCGAGCTCCGCCAGCTCGCGCGTCGGCGGCAGCTTCTCGTCCGGTGCGAGCTCACCGGCGGCGATTGCCGCGGCAAAGATGTCGACGATCTGGCTCGTGACGGACGAGGGCCCGTCGCGCTTTATGTCGGACAATTGATCTTTGTATGACATTGACAATCTCTCTCCTCGCCGTACTCTGTCCGGAGCTGACGATTGTACGACAACACGGCGGTTGTGTGTGACTGGGACCTGGCGACACCAGCAAACAGATTTTGATAGTGTTGAGGGCACGGATTCACGTTCAGCCCAGCAGCCCCGTTCTAGGAGTGGACATGCCAGAGAATCGTGATAGCCAGACGGATTCGGCCCTCGACGCAGTGACGATTCGCCGCGCGGGAGCGGAGGATGAGGAGGCGCTCCGGCGGCTCGCGGACCTGGATTCCACCCGCGTGCCCGACGGTCCCGTGCTGATGGCCGAGATCAGCGGTCAGCCGGTCGCGGCGATCTCCGTGCTGTCAGGAGAGTCTTTCGCCGACCCCTTCGTTCCCACCCAGGAGCTGCGGCGCCTGCTCGAGTTGCGGGCGTCGCAGCTCCACCTCCCCTCCAATGAGGAGGCGCGGCGGGGCGGCGTCAGAAAGCCGGACTGCAGAGCCTGGCGCACGACCGGCCGCCGGCTTGCGCTGGCCTCGTCGAGCCGCCGTACCGGCGTCGTATAGGGCGCGCCGCGGGCGATCTCCGGATCGCGCTCGGCCTCCGCGACGATCTCCTCGAAGGCATCGGCGAGCGCATCGAGGCTCTCCCTGGTCTCGGTCTCGGTGGGCTCGACCATGAGCGCCTCGTCGACCAGCAGCGGGAAGTAGATCGTCGGCGGGTGAAAGCCGAAGTCCAGCAGGCGCTTGGCCACGTCGAGCGTCTTCACCTGAAGCTCGCGCTTGGCCGGCGCGCCCGAGAGGACGAACTCGTGCATGCAGGTGCGGTTGAACGCGAGCGGTAGGAATCTGCCGGTCCTGTCCTCCCGGAGCCTCGCCAGCAGGTAGTTGGCGTTCAGCACGGCGGCCTCGGATGCATCGGTGAGTCCGTCGCCTCCGAGGCTCCGGATGTAGGCGTAGGAGCGGACGAAGACGCCGAAGTTTCCGGCGAAGCCGCGCAGCCGCCCGATCGACTTCGGCTTGGCGTAGTCGAAGTCGAAACGCGGTGCGGCGCCGTTGCCCCCGCCGGACCGCGCGACGCGCGGAACGGGCAGGTAGGGCTCGATGCGGTCGGACACGGCGATCGGCCCGGCACCCGGGCCACCGCCGCCGTGCGGCTGGGAGAAGGACTTGTGAAGGTTCACGTGGACGATGTCGAACCCCATGTCCCCCGGCCGGCTGCGGCCCATGATCGCGTTCAGGTTGGCGCCGTCGTAGTAGAGCGTCGCGCCGCTCGAGTGGACCAGCTCGGCGATCTCGCGGATGTTCTCGTCGAACACGCCGAGGGTGTTCGGATTGGTGAGCATCAAGCAGGCGACCGTCTCGTCGACCTTCGAGCGCAGGTCGTCGACATCGACCCCGCCGCGGTCGTCGGTGGCGACCTTCACGACCTCATAGCCGGCCATCGTCACCGAGGCCGGGTTCGTCCCGTGGGAGGTGTCGGGCGTGAGCACCCGGGTGCGCTCCTCGCCGCGATCGGTGTGGTAGGCGCGGGTGAGCAGCAGGCCCGCCAGCTCGCCGTGCGACCCCGCCGAGGGTTGGAGGCTGACGTGCGGGAGTCCGCAGATCTCCGACAGCGACCGCTCGAGCCGCCACATGAGGTCAAGAGCGCCCTGCGCCCGCTTCGGCGACTGCGCAGGGTGAAGTCGCGCGTGGCCGGGGAGTGCGGCGACCTTCTCGTTCAAGCGCGGGTTGTGCTTCATCGTGCACGAGCCGAGTGGGTAGGGTCCCGTATCCAGGTCGAAGTTCCGCCGCGAAAGGCGGTTGTAGTGGCGCACGATCTCCGGCTCGGAAACCTCGGGGAGCTCTGGCGGCCGCTCGCGGCGCAGGCTCTGCGGGATCAGCTCGTCCATGGGGCGCTCCGCGACGTCGCAGGCCGGAACGGTGCCGGCCCGGCGCCCCCCGACGCTGCGCTCGAAGATCGTGGTTGCGCTTTCCCTCTGCTGCGCCGTGGGGGTATCGGCGTTGGCGGGGGGCGGCGAGCTCACGCGGGCACCTCCTCGCGCTTCGGCGCATTCCTACCTGCCCCGACGGCTCGCGTCAGCGAATCGGCCAGGCGATCGATATCACGCTTGGACCGCCGCTCCGTGATTGCGACGAGCAGCCCATCCTCGTGCTCGGGGTACTCGCGTGCGAGCGGGTATCCCGCCCCGATGCCGTCCTCGGCCACGCGATCCAGGACCTGCTCTACTGGCGCCTCGCGGCGCACGGCGAACTCCCGGACGACCGGGGCATCGTGCAGGAGCTCGACGCCGTCGACCGCGGCCAGGCGCTCGCGGGCGTAGGCGGTGCGCCGGGCCATGAGCTCGCCGAGCTCGACGATCCCGCGTTTGCCGAGCCAGGCGAGATAGATCATGCCGCCCAGGGCGTTCAGCGCCTGGGAGGTGCAGATGTTGTGGGTGGCCTTCTCGCGGCGGATGTGCTGCTCGCGCGTCTGGAGCGCGAGGACGAAGCCGCGGCGGCCGTCGACGTCGGTCGTCTCGCCCGCGATCCGGCCGGGCAGGCGGCGCAGGTGCTCCTCGGTGGCCGCGAAGAACCCAAACGACGGCCCGCCGAAGTCCAGCCTGCCACCGAGTGACTGACCCTCGCCGAGCGCGATGTCGAACCCGCACTCGCCCGGGGACCGCAGGACGCCGAGGGTCAGCGGATCGACCGCGGCAACGGCGAGCGCGCCGGACTCCTTTGCCGGCGCCCCCAGAGCCTCCAGGTCCTCGACCGCGCCGAGGAAGTTCGGGTTCTGGAGGAAGACCGCGGCCGTGTCGCCGTCGACGGCGGCGGCGACCTCGGCGGCATTCGTGACGCCGCCCTCGAGCCCCACCTCGACGACCTCGGCCCCGAATCCTCGCGCGTAGGTCTCGAGCGTCTGGCGACTGTGCGGATGAAGCCCGCGCGAGGCGACCAGCTTGCGCCTGCCCTTCGTCGCCCCGATCGCCAGGTAGGCGGCGGACGCCACCGAGGAGGGGCCCTCGTAAAGCGAGGCGTTCGCGACCGGCAGCCCGGTCAGCTCGGAGATCGCGGTCTGGAACTCGAACATCACCTGCAGGCCGCCCTGCGAGACCTCGGGCTGGTAGGGCGTGTACGGAGTGAGGAACTCGGAGCGCTGCGTGATCGCATCGACGATCGCCGGGACGTAGTGGTCGTACATCCCGGCGCCCAGGAAGCAGGTCTCCGCGTCCGCGTGCGAGTTTCGCTCGGAGAGTGAGGCCAAGTGGTCGAAGCACTCGGTCTCGGTGAGCCCGGCCGGGAGGTCCAGGTCGCGGTCGAGCCGCACGTCCGCCGGAATCTGCTCGAAGAGCTCGTCGACCGACTCCGCGCCGATGGCGTCGAGCATCGCCTGGCGGTCGGCGTCGGTGACTGAGGTGTACCTCGACATGCCCGACTGAGCTTAGAGAGGCGTTATGACCCCTATTCGTCCTCGAGGAGCTTGCGATAGGCGCCAGCGTCCATGAGCTCGTCGACCTCGGACGGGTTGGAGAGCTTCACACGCACGAGCCAGCCGTCGCCGTACGGGTCCTCGTTGATCAGCTCGGGCTTGTCGGAGACCGCGTCGTTGATCGCGAGGATCTCGCCGGAGAGGGGCGAGTAGACGTCCGACACGGCCTTCACCGACTCGACCTCGGCGTAGGCCCGGTCCTTGGTGACCTCGGAGCCGACGTCGGGCGGCTCGTAGAACACGACCTCGCCCAGCGCGTCCTGCGCGTACCAGGTGATGCCGAAGGTCGCCTCCTCCCCATCCACTCGCGCCCAGTCGTGTTCGGGGTGGTAGCGCAGATTCTCGGGATAGCTCTCGTCGGCCATGTGGGGTCTACGTCTCCTTTCGGTAGAGGGGTTTCGATTCGATGCGGGCTTCGCGAAGCTTGCCGCGAACGTCGATTTGGACGTCGGTACCGGGCTCGGCGAGCTCCGCGGTCACGTACGCCATTCCGATCCCGGTCTCGAGGCAGGGCGACAGCGTCCCGCTCGTGACGACTCCGGCCTCGTCGCCGTCCTTCAAGACGGGATTTCCCTGGCGCGGGATGCCCGGGCCCGTGAGGACGAACGGGACGAGCTTCTGTTCGGTCCCGCCCTCGCGAGCCGAAGCGACGGCCTCGGCGCCGATGAAGCCCGTGTCCTCCTTGCAACACCAGCCCAGGCCGGCCTCGATCGGGTTGCGGGTCTCATCCATGTCGTTGCCGTAGAGGTGGAAGCACACCTCCAGGCGCAGGGTGTCACGTGCGCCCAGCCCGGCCGGAGCCGCACCGCCGTCGAGAAGGGCGGCCCACACGGCAGGGGCGCCGTCGGGCTCGAGCAAGAGCTCGACGCCGTCTTCGCCCGTGTAACCCGTGCCGCACACGATTCCCTCGACGCCGGCCACCTCCATCCGCGAGGTGCGCATCCGCTTCGGAAGCTCATCCGAGGCAAGCTCGCGAACCATCCCACGCGCCTGCGGCCCCTGGACGGCCAGCATCACGTAGCGATCGATGGCGTCGGTGACCTCGGCGTCGAACTCGGCGGCGTGCTCCGCGAACCACGCGAAATCGCGCTCGTGGTTCGCGGCGTTGGTGACCGTCAGGTAGCTGTCGTCGTCCAGCCGGTAGGTGAAGAGATCGTCGAGGATGCCGCCGTCCTCGCGGCACAGCACCGAGTACTGGGAGCCGCCGATGTCGATCTTCGCGACGTCGTTGGAGAGGAGGCGCTGCAGGAGCTCTGCCGCCTGCGGCCCGGCCGTGGAGATCTCGCCCATGTGCGAGACGTCGAAGACGCCACAGTTCGTCCGCACGACCACGTGCTCGTCGCGCACGCCCGCATACGAGACGGGCATCTCCCACCCGGCGAACGGGACCAGCTTGGCGCCGGCTCGCTCGTGCTCTTCGTACAGCGGGGTTCGCCTGAGCGCCGCGGTGGCCACAGAGTCTGATAGCGCGGAGCTTTAGCTCCGCGACTGGCAGGTGCCGTTCACGGGTGTGAGGCTAGTGGCTGAGCGTGTCTAGCGCCCGCGCAGGAAGTCGGGGACGTCGATGTCCCCCTCGGAGACCTGGAGCTCGCGACGCTCGCGGTCGCCCAGCCCGCTGACACCGCGCCGGCGGGCGCGATCGCGCACCTGGATCGGTCGGCGGGCCAGGGTCTCGAAGCCCTCGAATCCGGTGGCGATGACCGTCACGCGGACCTCGTCGCCCATCGTCGGGTCGATGACGGTCCCGAAGATGATGTTGGCCCCCTTGTCGGCCGTGGAGACGACGATGTCGGCGGCCTCGTGGACCTCGAACAGGTTCAGGTCCTCGGAGCCGGTGAAGTTCAGGAGCATGCCGGTGGCTCCGTCGATCGACTCCTCCATCAGCGGCGAGGACACCGCCATCTTCGCCGCCTCGGCCGCGCGGTTCTCGCCGGAGGCGGAGCCGACGCCCATCATCGCCGAGCCGGCCTCGGACATGACGGCGCGGACGTCGGCGAAGTCGAGGTTGATCTGGCCGGGCGTCGTGATCAGGTCGGTGATGCCCTGGACACCCTGGCGGAGGATGTCGTCGGCCATGCGGAACGCCTCGCTGATCGAGGTGCGGCGCTCGACGACCTCCAAAAGCTTCTGATTCGGGACGACGATCAGCGTGTCGACCTGCGAGCGGAGCTTGTCGACGCCCTCGAGGGCCTGCTGCATCCGTCGTCCCCCCTCGAACTCGAAGGGCTTCGTGACGACCCCGACCGTGAGCGCGCCGATCTCCTCCTTCGCGATCTCGGCGATGACGGGGGCCGCACCGGTGCCGGTTCCGCCGCCCTCGCCGGCGGTGACGAAGACCATGTCCGCGCCCTTCAGCGATTCCTTGATCTCATCGCGGCTCTCGGCCGCGGCGCCCGCCCCGATGTCCGGGTTGGCGCCGGCACCGAGCCCCTTGGTGAGCTCGTGGCCGATGGGAAGCTTGATGTCCGCCTCGCAGGCCTGCAGGGCCTGAACGTCGGTGTTGATCGCAATGAACTCGACGCCGCGCAGGCCAGCATCGACCATTCGGCTGACGGCGTTCGTGCCGCCGCCGCCGGCGCCTACGACCTTGATGACCGCGAGATACGAGGATTCGACCATTGGCTTGCGCCTTCTCTCCCGTTGTCTGACCCGTCCGAGGCTAAAGCAACAGTTGAGCGTTTTCGCTCGGTTTCAGCCTCAAGCGTTAGACGAAGGTAAGGCATTGCGGATTTCGTGTCAACGCACGGTCAAAGTATCAGCACGGAATCGTGCAAACCCCCGACCCTCTAGGAGGAATCGAGGGTTTATGTTTTCCGGAGACGCTCAGGTAGCGGTTGAGGAACGGGCGTCAGCCGCCGATAGCGGGGCGCGACGGGATCTGGACATCCACGTACTCGAGGGTCGTGACCTGGGGGTCGGCCAGCACGGCGGCGGCGGCGGCCCATTTGGCGTCCGCCTTGGATTCGGTGCCGAAACGCACGTCGATGCCCCCTTTGAGCGTGGCGATGATGCCGTCATCGTCGGTGGTCGTGACGTCCTCGATCAGGGGGCGCAGCGCTCCGGGGGCAGCGCCTACCACGCGTGCCTCGTCGAGGGCGGCGCCGTCCAGGCTGCCGGCGCCCGGCAGCTCGTCGACCTGAAGGGTCGGCAGCTCGAGCCCATCGAGGCTCAGGCCCGGGAGCACGGAGCCGTCGGCGGCGACCGCCACCTCGTGGTCGCCGTCGCTTGCGATCAGAACCGGTCGCCGCTCTGTGACCTCCACCACGAGGCCGTGCGGGAAGTCCGGGTGAGCGGTCACCGACGCCACGGCGGGAAAGCCGCTCACGGCGCTCGCGAGCTTCGATGCGTCCACGTCGAGCGTCGTCATCCCGTCGGCGGCCTTGGTGAGCGCGGCTGTGATCTGCTCATGATCGGACGAGCTCACCCCTTCGACCTTCACGTCGTCGACGGCGACGAAAGATGAATGGCGAAACCAGGCGAAGTACGCGATCGCGAGGCCGCCGGCCAAGATCGCGGCGGCAAGGAGCCAAGCTCGCCAAGCGGAGAGCGACGGCCTGAGACGACCTCGGGTTCGAGTAGATGACCTTCGCCGGCTGTTCCTACGCGGGGCGGACGTTCGAGGCTTGCTGGACCGCGCCGGTGCGGACCGGGACGAGCGCGCGCTCGCGCGACGCTTGCCCGCGGCCGTTGCGGCGGGGGTGCTCACGCTTCCCTATTCGCGCTCGTGGGGGGTCGCTCCTGCCTACTCGCCCCCACCGTCGAGGCTCCAGGCCTCCGGCCATTCGACTTTTCCGAGTATCTGGACCTCCGGCTCCAGCACGACGCCGAAACGCTCGTGCACCCGGCGGCGCCCCTCCGCCATCAGGGCGAGGATGTCGGCCGTGGTGCCATTACCGGCGTTCTCGACGAAGTTGGCGTGCTTCTCCGAGAAGCGGGCTCCGCCTACCTGAAGCCCGCGACAGCCCGCAGCCTCGAGGAGCTGGCCCGCGGTGCGGCCCTCGGCCCGCGCGTCGTCGTCGGGGTTCTTGAAGGTCGATCCGAAGGTCTTGATCCCGGATGGCTGGGCCTCCCGTCGCTGCCCGCGCATTCGCGCGAGCGTGGCCTTGATCTCCTCGACATCGCCGTCGGCGAGCTGGAACGCCGCGCGCGAGACGACCTCACCCGCGCCGAGATTCGAGCGCCGATAGGCGAATCCAAGGTCCTGCGGCCTCCGGCGCTCCGATCCGCCGGCGGTGCAGACCTCCACCCACTCGAGCACCCGTCCCAGCTCGCCGCCGTAGGCGTTCGCGTTCATCCGCACGGCGCCGCCCACGGTTCCCGGGATGTTGATCCCGAACTCGAGGCCCGTGAGCCCCCAGCGGGCGACCTTCGCGGTCGCCGACGGCAGCCGCGCGCCACCGCCGCAGATGACGCTGGTGCCGTCCCGTTCCACATCGGCGAGCTCCCCGTCGAGCTTCAGGACCAGCCCGCGGAATCCCTCGTCGGAGACGAGCAGGTTGGACCCGGAGCCGACGACCCCGATCTCGACCCCATTCTCCCCCGCCCACCGCAGGAGCTCGACCAGCTCCTCCTCGGTGGCCGGCCGCGCGAACAGATCCGCGGGGCCGCCGGCGCGAACCGTGGTCAGGCGCGCGAGGGGGTAGTCAGCTTCGGCGTTTTCGGGGATCCCAACGGTCATGAGCAGGTAGGAGGTTCGCACTTAAACGTTTGGTGGTTTGGGGCGGCTATAGCGACCGCAAACCACCAAACAGCGTCGTCGATGCGACCCTCCCTACTTGCTCTGGGCGTTTGCGACAAGGTGATCCGCGAGGCGATAGATGTCACCTGCTCCGATGGTCACCAGTAGGTCACCCTCCTGAAGACGCGGCGCCAGCGCCCGCTCCGCACCCTCGGCATCGACCAGCCACCACACCGGCTTTCCCCCCGCACGGTCCGCGGCGGCGCGGGCGACGTCCAGGCCGCTGACGCCGGCGAGCTCCCCAACCGGCTCCTCGCGGGCCGCATAGACGTCCAGCACCGCGACCTCGTCCGCCGCCGCCAGTGCACGGCCGAACCCAGCGGCGAGGGCCTTGGTGCGCGAGTACAGATGCGGTTGGAAGATCGCGATCAGCCGCCTCGGCCGAAGCTCGCGGAGGGCCGAGAGGGCCGCCGCGACCTCCGTCGGATGGTGGGCGTAGTCGTCGTAGATCACCGCGCCTTCGTGGCGGCCCTTCAGCTCGAGACGGCGAAGCATCCCCGGGAAGGACGAAAGCGCGGCGGCCGCGGCGTCGAGGTCGAAGCCGGCGAGCTCCAGCCCGGCCAGAGCCGCCCGCGCGTTCAGGGCGTTGTGGCGGCCGGGCACGCGGAGGGCGGGCTCGGGGCCCGGCCGATCGACGTCGAACCCCGCGATCCGCTGGCCCTCTGCGATGCCGTCCAGCTCACCGCCCCCCGGCAGAGCGAGACCGCTCGCGGGGGCGCAGAACTCGCGAAACGCCTCCAGGAGCTCGGCGCGCGAGGTCCAGTGGGAGTGGTGATCGAGTTCGATGTTCGTGACCACCGCCACCTCGGGACGCAGACGGAGAAAGCTCGCGTCGGACTCGTCTGCCTCGGCCACAATCCACTCGCCGTCACCCCACCCCGCGTTGCCGGCCACCCCATCTCCGACGGCACCGGGCATTTCGCCGCCGAGGAGAAACGCAGGGTCGGCGCCGATGCTTCGCAGCGCGTGGGCAAGCATTCCTGCGGTCGTCGTCTTGCCGTGCGTCCCGGCAACCGCGATCAGCCGCTTCAAGCTGCAGATCTCGGCCAGGAGCTCTCCCCGGTGGATCACCCGCTGCCCACGCTCCCGCGCCGCCGCAAGCTCCGGATTTTCCTCGCCGATCGCCGTGGAGACGACGACGTCCGCGTCCGGCGGGACGGCCGCGGCGTCGTGCCCGACCCTGGGCTCGAGCCCGGCGACACGCAGGTGCTCCATGTAGGGGCCGTCGGCGCGATCGGAACCGCTGACCCGAGCACCGAGCCGGTGCGCGACAAGCGCGAGCGCGCTCATCCCGGCGCCGCCGATCGCGATGAAGTGAAGCTGGCGCTCGCTCCAATCGGTCATCGGCTGAAGGATTCCGCAGCCGAGCGGACCTCGCCCGCGATTCGCTCGGCGGCGTCCGGTCGGGCGAGCGATCGCGAGGCAGCCGCCATTGCCTCGAGGCGCGACGGGTCAGCGAGGAGCTCCCCGACCCTTCGAGCAAGCTCCGCGGCATCGAGCTCGGAGTCCTTCACCACCTCGGCGGCCCCAGCCTCGGCCATCCAAGCGGCGTTCGCATCCTGATGGCGGGCGGTCGCGTAGGGATAGGGCACCAGGATCGCGGGGCGCCCAGCCGCCGCCAGCTCGAACACCGAGCCGCCGGCGCGGGCCAGGACCAGGTCGCAGGCCGCGAGAGGGTCCGAGAGGTCGGGCTCGTACTCGAGCAGCGTGTAGGCCTCCGCGCCGCCGGCCGCATCGATCCGCTCGCGAGCCAGCGGATGGTCGCGGGTCCCCGATATGTGCAGCACGTGGTAACCGCGACCTCGAGCGGCGGGGCCGTCGCCGACGAAGGCATCGAGGGCCCACAGGTTGATCGACCGCGCGCCCTGGCTACCGCCGAAGACGAGCAGGCATCGCTCGCCGGCGCCGATTCCGAACCGTTGCCTCGCGGCGGCGCGGTCCACTCGGCCGATCGTGGCCGGCACCGGGCGGCCCGTGACCAGGTACCGGTCCCCGTCGCGGCCCGGGATCGCAAACGCGAGGCACACACGCCGGGCCCTTCGCGCCAGCAGGCGGTTGGCGAGGCCGAGATGGCGATCGGATTCCTCGAGCACGAGCGGGACCCGCAGGGAGAGCGCCGCCAGGCCTGCTGGGCCCGCGACGTAACCGCCCGCCCCCAGCACGGCGTCCGCGCCGCGCATCCTGATCGTCTTGCGAGCGGCGCTCGTCGCCGATACCGCCAACGCGCCGGCCTTCAGCGCCTTCAGCGGCGAACGGCGGTCGATGCCGCGAGCCCGCACGTAGTCGATCTCGTAGCCGGCAGCGGGCACGAGCCGGCCCTCCGGGCCCTCGCGCGTGCCGACAAACGAGACCTCGGCGCCGCTAGCGCGCAGCGCGTCGGCCACGGCCAGCGCCGGCACGACGTGTCCCGCGGTTCCCCCCGCGGCTATCACGACCCTTGGCACTCCTCGAGGTGCTCCTTCCTGCGGCGGTCCGCGCGCCGCCGCGAGCAGACCGGCCGCCGTCGACGACGCGCAGTCTGGCAGTGCCGTCCTTGCGCCGCGCGGGAGCCGCCGCGGTGCCGCCCTTCGCGATATTCAAGAGCAGGCCGGTCGAGGCCAGCATCACGAGGAGGCTCGAGTTCCCATACGAGACGAACGGCAGCGGAACGCCGGTGAGCGGCGCCAGGCCCATCACCGCGAACAGGTTCACGATCGCCTGAATCACGACCATGGAGGTGAGGCCCGAGGCCAGGAGCTTCGTGTAGCGGTCGCGGGCGCGCTGGGCGGTGCGCAGGCCCGCGTATCCGAAGAGCCCGAAAAGTCCCAGGAGCGCCGCGATGCCCACGAACCCGAGCTCCTCGCCGATGACCGCGGCGATCATGTCGGTGTGCGCCTCGGGCAGGTAGAACGCCTTCTGGAGGCTCTGCCCCAGACCGACGCCGAAGACCCCTCCCGATCCCATCGCGATCTTCGCCTGGATCGCCTGAAAGCCCGCGCCGCTGGGGTCGCCGGCCGGATGGAGGAATCCGGTCAGACGTTGCATCCGGTAGGGCTCGACCAGGATCGCCAGCAGCACGACCGCGCCGACGATGGCCGAGAGGATCAGGAGATGCCTCATCTTCACCCCGGCGGCCACGAGCAGGCAGACCGTGCTGAGGCAGACCACGATCGCGGTCCCGAGGTCGGGCTCGACGATCATCAGCAGGCACCCCATTCCGACGACGGCGAGGTACGGCACCAGAGTCCTGACGTGTTTCGTCATTTGCGGTCGCAGCGCCAGCAGGTTGGCCCCGTAGAGGATGAGCGCGAGCTTGGCCAGCTCCGATGGCTGGATCTGGAACGGCCCGGCGCCGATCCACCGCTGGGCGCCATTCGCGGAGGCGCCGATCCCGGGAAGCATCACCGCCACGAGGAGGCCGAACGAAATCAGGAGCAGCAGTCCGGTCAACGGGCGCATGATCCGCGCCCCGCGCACCGACAGGAGTCTCATCAGCACGAGTCCCATCGCCCCGACCACCAGCGTGCGCTTGAGGTAGTAGGCGCTGTCGCCGCTCTGGCCCAGGAGGGCCGTGGTGGAGCTCGCGCTGAACACCATCACGATCCCGAACGCGACCAGGCAGAGCGTCGCGGTGAGCAGGAGGTTGTATTCGATGGGCTGGGAGCCCGAGCGGGTGCGGTGGCGGGATCCGATACGACCGAGCGATATCGCGCTCACCGGACGAGCTCCCGCACCAGCGCGCGGAAATGCTCCCCGCGCTCCTCGAAGTCACGGTACGCGTCGAAGCTCGCGCAGGCCGGTGCCAGCAGCACCACCTGGCCGTCGGTCGCCGCCGCGCTCGCGCTGCGGACGGCCGTCGCGAGGTCCCCGCTGCGATGGAGCTCGACCCCGGCGCTGCGCACCGGCTCGAGGTCGCGCTCGAGCGCTTCCGCCGCCTCGCCGATCAGGTAGCAGGCGACGCCGCGCTCGGCGACCGGATCGGTGAGGTCGGCGAAGCCGCCTCCTTTCAGCGACCCGCCCAGGATCGCGTGGACGCCGCCGTCGAAGGAGCGCAGCGCCGCACCCGCGGCCGCGACGTTGGTCGCCTTGGAGTCGTTGACGTAGAGGACGCCGTTTGCCTCCGCCACCCGCTCGAGGCGGTGCGGGACGCCGGGGAAGGTCCGCAGCGCCTCGCGGATCGCCTCGCGATCGATTCCCATGGCGGTCGCGGCGGCGGTGGCTGCCATCGCGTTGTCGGCGTTGTGCGGGCCGGGCAGCGACAACTCACCCGTTTCCATCAGGGGCTGCGAGCCGATGAAGATCGTCTCCTCGTTGAGCGAGACCGCGCAGTCGGGGTCCGCGCCCCGGCAGTAGGGAAGGCGCCGCGCGCAGCCGCCCAGGTCGCGGCCGGCGATGGCCGGCTCGGAGGCGTTGAAGACGGCGACGTCGTCGTTGCCCTGATGGGCGAACATGCGCAGCTTGGCGCTCAGGTAGTCCTCAAAGTCCTCGTGGCGGTCCAGGTGGTCCGGGGTCACGTTCAGGAGCACGCCGCATTCCGGCGTGAACGCTTCGGCGTCCTCGAGCTGAAAGCTCGAGGCCTCGCACACGACCGTCGCGTCCGCGGGCAGCTCGCCCACCAGCGAGGCGAGCGGCGTCCCGACATTGCCCGCGACGGCCACAGGCTCTCCGGCGGTGCGCCACACATGGCCGAGCAGCTCGGTCACGGTCGTCTTGCCGTTCGTCCCCGTCACGGCGACGAAGGCGTTCTCCATGAGCCGCCAAGCGAGCTCGAGCTCGCCGAGGACCGGAATGCCGCGCCCCCGGGCTCCTTCGACGACCGGTGCCTGGCGGGGAACGCCGGGGCTCTTGACCAGGCAGCGGGCGCGTTCGAGCAGGGCAAGTCCATCCGTATCCAGGTGAACTTCGACGCCGGCGCCCCGAAGCCCTTCCGCGCCATCGGGGAAACCGGAGTCGCACCCCGCCACCTCGGTGCCACGCTCGGCGAGTAGCCGGGCGGCCGCCTGTCCGGACCTCGCTAGGCCCACGACCAGGTAGGGGCCCTCCGGGACCGCCGGCCGGCGCCTTCCGCTCGGGCTCTGGATGCTCATGTCGGTAGTTTCGTTGCCGGCACTGTGGGAACCTTCGTTGTGCGTTCCACCGTGGCGGATCGCACCGACAGTCCGAGGGAGAAGCCGGTGGGCCATGCGGCGCGGCTTGCCATCGCAGTCGTGCTCGCGCTCGGCACGGGGCTGGGCGTCCCGCTGCTCTGGGTCTGGATCGGATCGAAGCTTCAGGGGAGCGGCACCGACAACGTCGACGACACCACCGCGGCGATCATCTTCGCCGGGATCGTCGTCACCTACCTCGTTCTCCTGTTCATCGCCGGCTGGATTCAGGCGCGCGGGCAGCAGCAGGAGGAACGCGGCCCGACCCGGTACCCGTGGAATCGCAGCATGCGCGACGAGCCCTACCGGCCCGGCGAGAAGAAGCTCTCCCCCATCGAGTCGGCGTTCGTCTTCACCGCGGTTGTCGTGACCGGCGCCTTCATGCTGTGGTTCTTCGTCTTCGCGGGATCGCCGCTGCCGAACTCGTAAAGAGCCCCGGCGTCAGCGATCGATCGGGGCGCCCGGCTCAGACGGGGTCGGACCAGCGCGCCGTCAGGTTGTAGATGATGATTACGTCGAGCAGGATCACGATGAACGCCCACAGCGGCGCCGCCGGGAAGATCCAGACCTGTTCGATTGCGTTGAGCAGGACGATTCCGACTCCGACGACCCGCGCCCATGTCGCGCCGGCGAACAGCCCGAAGCCGGTCAGGACGAGGATCACCGCGAGGATCAGCGTGACCCACCCCCAGGCGGTCAGATCGGCGATGATCGCGCCATGACCGCCGACGACGACGACCTCGTCGTTCACGATCGCGGCGAGGCCGTAGAAGAAGTTCAGGAACCCGACGAGCACCATCATCACGCCGGCGAAGATCACCCAGCTGGTCGGCCCACGGACTTCTCTTGTCCGGTCTGTAGCTGCCATTAGCGTCCTTTCGTTCGTGAATACTCGACGGTCAGGCGAGGAGCTTCGCCTTCGCCTGCTCGTACTCGGCGTCGGAGATCGCGCCCTTGTCCTTGAGCTCACTCAGCTTGTGAAGCTCGTCGACGGGTGAGCTTCCTCCCGCGGTATCGCGGATGTACTCATCCATATGCCTGCGCATGTCGGCCTGCTCCTTGACCGCGCGCTCTCGCATGCCCTGCCCGCGGGCGATCAGGTAGATCAACATGCCCAGGAATGGCACCAGGAAGAGAACGAAAATCCAGCCCGCCTTCGCCCATCCCGAGAGCTGATGGTCCCTGAACAGGTCACCGAAGATCGTGATCAGGATCCAAAAGTAGGTGACGAAGACGAAGATCTCGATGACCGTGAGAAGTGCGTCTCCGAGAGTGAACTCTGCGATCGGCATGAGCGAGCCTCCTTGCTGTCAATTTCCTGACGCAGCATGTCATGGCGCCCAGACAAGTCAAGGGCTCGCGAGGATGCGGCGTTTCTCATCCATGAATTCGTCGGCGTCGAGGGCCCCGGTGTCGCGTAGGCGCGCGAGCTCCGCGAGCCGCGAGAGTCGCACGTCCTCAGCGGCTTCCGCCACAGGCGCCTCGGCGGAACCACGTCCGGAGCCGAGCGTCCCCCGCCCGGATGCGAAGCGCCGGCGCCAGCGGGCCGAGACCACCTCGAAGCTCTCCTCGGGAAAGTCGCGAATTGCCTGCCGGCGCAGGCCCTCATAGCCCGCCACCAGCAGCGCGATCAGGACCAGGGACGGACCCAGGCGCCGGAATCCCTCGGTCGGACTCCACCAGAACGCGAGCAACAAGATGATCACAAGCACCGCGTATCCGACCTTCCGATCGCGCAGCACCGGCGTGATCTCGCGCCTGCAGGCGCGTGCCACCGGGGTCGGACCGGCGAGGAATGCCCCGAGCACGATCACGACTCCGTAGCCGATCATCGCCGCGCCGGTCCCAGACAGGAGCGACGTTCCGATCGACCAGACCGACTCCACGGCGGGTTTCACGGAGTCCGTTGCGGCCAGCGAGTCGACCACGAGGTTGCCGGCGAGGCCGCGCGCTATCAGCACGACGATGCCGATTGCGATGAAGCCAATCCCGACCGCGCGAACCGTCTCGCGTCGACGGCCCCGGGCGAGATAGATAGCTAGCGCGTAGAGACCCAGGGCGACGAAGGGAAGGACGTACGCGAGCTTTCGCAGCAGGTTGACCATGTCCTGGGCGAAGCCCAGCTGATCCGAGTGGACGAGCTCGAGCTGGGCGGCGTCGGGCGGCAGCTTGCTGGCGACATCAACGCCCGCTCGCGCTCCGACCTGCTCGGCCAATGCCTCGAGGTTCAGGGTGACATCACCCCCCGTCGTGGACAGGTTGCTACCGCCTCCCTCGATCAGGTTGATGAAGGCCGAGTGAGCCGTTGCGTTCGCCTGCTTCCAGGCGTCCTGAACCTGCGACGTCGCAAGGGCTTTGAGGGCCGCGTTATAGGCGATCTGCCGGATACCGCCCGCCGCCGGCCCCGCGAAGACGTCGGCCCGCGGTGGCAGCGCCTTGCGCAGCTCCGCCTCGACGTCCACGTTGTCGTAGATGGCATCGACCAGGAAGGTGCTGAGAGCGGTCTGGACGTTCTCATCGGCCAGCAGTTCCGTGCTGGTATCGGTCCAGGTGTTCGTCTCGAGTGCCTGGCGCTTCGCCCAGACGGCGAATACGGCGAAGAAGCCGATGATGCTCGCGAGGAAGACGAGTGCGATGGACGTCCGCCGGAACGGCGTCCGCTTGCTTCGGGTTTCGGTCATCTCAGCCTCCTAGCCGTTCGCTGACCGCAGTCGCTCCGAGAAGAACTCGAGCGCCTTGCGGGTCTTGGTCTGCTGCTCACCGGAGAGGTCCACGCCCCGCTCGCGGAGGAATGCCCGGGTCTCCGCCGCGACCTGGAAGGCCTCCGACGGTGCGCACTTGATCGACAGCTCCAGGACGCGTGAATAGTCGGGGTACCACCACAGCTCGGCCGCGAGCTTGCGGTCGTAGCCCTCAGGCAGGAACTTCAGCTTCAAAACGAAGATCGGGCCGAGGATCGACAGGTCGTCGAGCTCGATCCCGCGGGGCCCGTACTCGGAGAAGAGGTCCCGCTGCTCCGAGGAAAACAGCTTGTGGAGGTCCCGGTGACCCCTCACCGCCTCCCGGACGCGGCCCGTCTTGACGGTTCCCTTCATCGACCCAGAGCAGACGTATCCACCAGGCATCGCGTCCACCTCGACCCCGAACCCGGCGGAGTCCCGCAGCTCCGACGGCAGCTTCTCCGGCACGACCGGCCGTAGCTTGACCACGGAGTCGTCGCCTTTCTGCTGGGTGCGCCGGCCGCGGGCCACCAAGCCATTCTCGTACAACGCGAGGTCAGGGGTGTCGAAGAAGTAGACGTGTCGGATCTGGGCGTCGAGCGCGTCCATTTCCAGCGCCGACACCGCAGACCGGTGTTCCGACTCCGGCACGGTGACCTTCAGCTCGACGCTGTCGGCGCCCCTGATGAGGCCGAGGACCTCGGCTAGCTGCTCGTCCGAAAGATTGGGGGCGGCCATTCCTGACGGGGTCACTGGCTGCCGAGCATCTCACGGGCGGGGACTAAGTCAAGGACTGCCGAACGAACGGGACCGGTGTTGCGGATTCAGCCGGGCGCAGTGGCCGGCGCGGCCTCGGCCTCAGCCCGGGCTCGGGCGAGGTCCGCCGAGATGCGAACGATCGCCGCGGTGATCGGAGCGGCCAGGATCAGTCCCACCGCGCCGAACAGGGCGCCGCCCGCGATCGTCACCACCAGCACCGCGAGCGGATGGATGCCGAGGGCGGCCCCGTAGGCGACGGGCTGGACCATCTGCTGCAGCGGACCGTTGGAGAGCAGCTGGATCACGATCATTCCCACCGCCGCCTCATGGCCGGCGCCGCCTAGGGCGAGCAGCACCGAGAAGGCACCCGCCGCCCAGGCGCCCAGGTAGGGCACGTAGCCCCCGACGAAGGTGATCACGGCGATCGTGCCGGCCAGGGGCACTCCGAGCGCCAAGGCACCTCCGCCCACCAACACGGCGGAGAACGCCGCGACGATCGTCACCCCGAGGAAGTAGCCGCGGAGCGACTGGGCGGTGCGAGCGAGAATGCTGTGTCCGACCTCGGGCGGAACCCCCATGTGTCGCTCGCCCCATGAGCGGATGACCGGACCATCCTTCAGGAGGAAGAAGAGGCTGAGCACGGTCATCGCCAGGAAGAAGGCCAGCGACGACAGCTTCTCGATCCCCGCCGCGACCCCGCTGAGCAGCTCGTGGAAGCTGGCACTGGTCCCCGAGCTGATGTCGTGGTTCGCCCCTGCGGCCTTGCTGTCGCTGACCCCGAGGTCCTTCAGCCAGCCCTCGATCTTGTCGGCGCCGGCGGTGAGGTGCTCGCTGATGCCGGAGGATTGGCTTCCGACCCCGCGAAGGATCAGGTAGGTCGCCAGCCCGCCGGCAGCCACGATCGCCAGCAGGATCAGCAAGGCGCCGAGAGCGCGCGGAAAGCGGCGCCGCTTGAGCAGCGATACGAGCGGTTCCGTGACCGCCGCGATCACTGCGGCGACGATGACGGGGATGACGATCACCTCCGTGAGGGAGAGGATCGAGATCAGCCCGACGAGGAGCAGGACGACGCCGACAAGCAACCAGGACGTGAACCCCAGATCGCGAAGCCACTGCGGTGCCGAGAAAACACCCGAGAGCTCGCCGGGATCGATTTCGATGTATTCGTTTTCTCCGGGGTCGGCGGCGGTACGGCGACGGAAAAGGCGGCCACGAATCATCCGCCGATCCCCTTCATGATGGACACCTAAGCAAACGGCATGGACAGCTTGACCTACATCGGCCACGCCACGACCCTGATGCGGCTTGGCGACACGTCGATCCTCACGGACCCGATGCTCAGGAGATGGCTCGGCCCGCTGCGGCGCCAGGGTCCGGAGCCATCTCCGGATACCCCGAACCTCACGGACCTTGTCCTCATCTCACACCTGCATCGAGATCACCTCGACCTTCCCTCGCTGCGGCGGGTGCCCAGCGAGACGCCCATCGTGCTCCCCCGTGGGGCGGCTGAATGGGCTCGCAGAGCCCGGGCTGAGCGAATCCTCGAGATGGGCCGGGGCGAGACGATCTCGGTTGCGAACGTGGAGGTCAGCGCGGTGCCGGCTGCCCACGACGGCCGTCGCGGCCGCTGGCGAGGCGAGATCGATCCGCTCGGGTACGTGATCCGAACTGGAGGACGCTCCGTCTATTTCGCCGGGGACACCGATCTCTTTCCGGAGATGTCGGACATCGGCCCCTTGGACCTGGCGCTTGTGCCCGTTTGGGGATGGGGCCCCTCAGTCGGAGAGGGGCACCTGAATCCCGAGAAGGCAGCTGAGGCGGTCAAGCGCCTCCGCCCCCGGCTCGCGGTACCGATCCACTGGGGGACGCTCTATCCCGCAGGCTTGAGGCGACTGCGACCGGAGCCGCTGGCGCGACCGCCGCTTGAATTCGTGCGCATGGCGAAGGAGCTCGCGCCGGAGGTCGAGGTTCAGGTGGTGCAGCCCGGATCTTCGATCTCGCTGGAGGCGACATGAGCGCGCCGCAGAGGCTTCGCCGAGGGTCATGGCTACTGATGCGATGGCTCGCCCTCTGGCTGCTCATCGGCCTGATCTTCTGGGGGCTCGCCGCGGTGGTGGACGGCTTCGACGTTCCCAGCTTCAGGGCGCTCCTGGCCACCACCGCGCTCATCGCGATTCTCCACGCCCTCCTCTGGCCCCTCTTGATCCGGCTGCTCCTGCCGCTGACCGTCCTGACCTTCGGGCTCGGTTCGCTGGTCGTGAACGCGGCGATCATCTCGCTTGCCATCAAGCTCGTTGACGGCACCGCGCCGGGATTCCTGAGCGCGGTGTTGGTCGCGTTCGTCCTGTCGATCGGCCTCCTCGTGCTCGCGCCGGTGCTGGGGATCGACGACGACGCGCGGCAGCTTCGCCTCGTTCGCCGGCGTGCCAGGCGCATCCCCGAGGCGAATCGCACAGATGTGCCGGGCGTGATCATGTTCGAGATCGACGGCCTGGCCGAGCCTGTCCTCAGGAGGGCGATCGACGAAGGTCACGTCCCGACGATGGCTCGCTGGCTCGCGCACGGCACGCATCGGATCGTGCCGTGGGAATGCGACCTCTCCTCACAGACCGGCGCCAGCCAGGCAGGGCTCCTCCTCGGAAGCAACGACGACATGCCCGCCTTCCGCTGGTACGAGAAGGACACCGGCCGGACCATGGTCTCCAACCACGGCAAGGACGCGGTTGAGCTGGAACGCCGCCACTCGGATGGTCGCGGTCTGCTGGCGGCTGGCGGAGCGAGCCGGGGAAACCTGTTCTCGGGCGACGCTCCCCATTGCTCGGCCACCATGAGCGTCCTGCGCGACCGTAAGCGTGCCAGCACGCGCGAGTACTTCGCGTACTTCGCGGATCCGTACGGGTTCACCCGCACGGTCGCGCTCTACCTGTGGGACGTATTGCTCGAACGTCGAGCTGCCCGGCGGCAGCGAAAACACGGCGAGGAGCACATCGACCGCGGCGGGCTCTACCCGTGGCTCAGGGGCACGATCACCGTCGTCATGAGGGATCTGAACGTCGCCAGCCTGCTCGGCGACATAGTCCAGGGCTTTCCGGTGGTCTATTCCACCTTCGTCGGATACGACGAGGTCGCTCACCACTCCGGCATCGACCAGCCGGACGCCTTCGCGGTGCTCAAGCAGCACGACGCGCAGCTCGCTCGTCTCGAGAGGGCCGTGGCCCAGGCGCCACGCCCGTATCACCTCGTCGTGTTGTCGGACCATGGCCAAAGCCAGGGACGCCCGTTCCGGCAGCGGTACGGAATCGAGCTGGAGGAGCTCGTGCGAAACGCCCTGGCCGACGGCGACGTCTACGCTCCGCCGGCTCCCGACGAGGCGCTCGGCTCGCTCGAGGGCGCTCTGACCGACGCACGCGACGAGGCAGGGCCAGGCGGCAGGATGCTCGCCCGCGCCACCCGCGATCGCGTCATCGACGGCAATGTCGTGCTCGGGCCCAACCGCGAGGCGATGACGGAATCCAGGAAGGACGCCTCGGGCCACGCCGCCGTCGTTCTCGCATCGGGGGGCCTTGGCCTGATCTCCCTACCGGGCACGGCCCATCGGCTGTCGCTCGAGGAGATCGAGGCGGCACACCCTCAGCTCGTCAGCACGCTGGTGGGCCATCCGGGCATTGGCTTCGTGATGGTCCGGAGCGAGACCGAGGGCCCCCTCGTGCTCGGAGCCCATGGCAGCCGGCGCCTCGGCGACGACGGGGTCACCGGCGAGGATCCCCTGCACAACTTCGGGCCCAACGCCGCCGACCACCTCCGCCGCACCGATGGCTTTCCGCACTGCCCGGACATCCTCGTCAACTGCATGTACGACTCCGAGGTCAACGAGGTGGCGCCGTTCGAGGAGTTCATGGGCTCCCACGGCGGCCTCGGCGGCTGGCAGAGCCACCCCTTCGCCCTGGTCCCGACCGGCTGGAGCGAGCCAGCGGAGCCCATCGTCGGGACGCAGGCCATGCACGAGGCGCTTAGAGGCTGGCTCAGGGAGACGGGCCTCGAGCTCAGCCCTCACCCTCAGGGCTGAGCGAGGCGCGACGACAACTCGCTACGAGATGGCCGACAGCGCCGCGGCCACCGCGAAGCCCAGCGTCGTAACCAGACCGGCGGTGCGGCCGGCCTCGCGCGTCGCCTCCGGGATCATCGAGTCGATGAGCATCACGATCAGCGCCCCCGCGGCGAACCCGTTGATGATGGCCTCGAAGTCGCCAGCGGTGATGTCCGCCAGCGCGTAGCCGGCGACCGAAGCGAGCGCGCAGATAGTGCCGACGGCGAGCCATAGGCGCATGATCGTGCGCTTCGCGGTGCCGCTCTTCTCCATCTCGGTTGCGGAGCCGATCGCCTCGGGAAGGTTGGAGACGAAGATCGCGACCAGGAGGCCGACACTGATTCCCGTCCCAGCCGCGAGCCCGATTCCGAGCGCCATCTGCTCCGGCACACCGTCCAGGAAGGCACCCAGGGCGAGCGCCGGGCCCGCATCGGAGGCGCCGGCACGGCCCGGACGGCCGCGTCCGGCGCCGAAGCGCCTCGCGATGACTCCATCAAGGAAGAAGTAGGTCAGCGCCCCGGCCGCCAGTCCGATTGCGGTTACGTCCAGACCGCCCGCCCTGGCTCCCTCCGCCGCGAGCTCGAAGCTGATCGCGCTGATCAGAGCGCCGGCGCCGAAGGCGAGCACGAAGCCCACCCACTGCACCGGCCAGCGCCGCGCGAACGCCAGCGCCACTCCGAGCAGGAGCGAGGAGGCCCCAAGAGCTCCCCACCCGAGCGCCGCAAGCACGTCAGCCGATCGAGTGCTGGTACAGCGTGAACCCGATGCCGGCGCAGACCGCTGCCACGATCCAGAAACGCAGCATTATTTTCGTCTCCGACCAGGCCATCATCTCGAAGTGATGGTGGACCGGGGCCATCAGCAGGACCCGGCGGCGGAACATCTTGAAGCTCAGCACCTGGATCGCGACCGAGAGAGCCTCGATCACGAAGATTCCGCCGAGGATGATCAGCAGGAGCTCGGTCTGGGTCATCACGGCTAACGCGCCGATCGCCGCGCCCATTCCCAGCGAACCGGTGTCGCCCATGAAGATCGACGCCGGGAATGAGTTGAACCATAAGAAGCCGACCGATGCCCCCACCAGACACGCCGACAGCAGCGCGAGCCCCTTCTGCCCGTTGATGATGGTGATCGCCGTGTAGGCGAGCAGGACGATCGCGCACGCGCCTGCCGCGAGCCCGTCGAGACCGTCGGTGAGGTTGACTGCATTCGAGGCGCCCGCGATCACCAGGAAGACCAGGATCACGTAGAGCACTGGCCCGATGTAGACCTGCGCATCGAAGATCCGCACCTGCAGGCGCGGGTCGAGGCCGACCTGGTCGGTCGCCACCCACCACAGCGCGACCGCGAGGCCGATCTGCACGAGCAGCTTCCAGCGCGCCGGGAGGCCCAGCGAGCGCCGCTTGGTGACCTTGATGAAGTCGTCCGCGAAGCCGAGCACGGCGGCTCCCAGCGCGACGCCGAACACGGCCAGGCTCTGCGTGTCGCGTGGGCCGAGAACCAGGTACGGGACCGCGATGGCGATGAAGATGATCAGCCCGCCCATCGTCGGCGTGCCGGCCTTGACGTGGTGCTCCTGCGGACCTTCCTCGCGGATCTGCTGGCCGAACTCGCGCTCGCGCAGGAACTCGATGAACTTCGGCGACAGGAAGACGCAGATCAGCAGCGACGCCGTCCCGGCGATCAGGACCTCACCCATGTGGCACCGCCCGCAGCGCCTCGGCGACGACCTCCAGGCCGACGCCGCGCGAGGCCTTGACCAGGACGGTGTCCCCCGGCCGCACGAGCTCGCGCACGAGCTCGGCCGCCGCGGCGGCGTCGTCGACGGCGTGATCGCCGCCCATCGCAGCGGCCAGCGGGCCGACGGTGACGAGCACGTCGGCGCGCTCGCGGGCGTAGGCGCCGATCTCCTCGTGGAAGCGGCGCTCGTCGGGGCCGAGCTCGAGCATGTCGCCGAGCACCGCGACCCTGCGGCCCGGCGCACGGGAGAGCTCGTCGAGGGCGGCGCGCATCGACATCGGGTTGGCGTTGTAGCAGTCGTCAACGACGACCGCCCCTGAGTCGAGCTCGATGCGCTGGCCGCGGCGGGCCGACAGCTCGACCTCGACGAGGCCGTGGGGCTCGACGCCGAGCGCGCGGGCGGCGGCCAGCGCGGTCCGCGCGTTGAGCTGCATGTGGGCCGAGTCGAATGGAATCTCCACGTCGCCGAGGTCGTCGGGCGGGATCACCGCGCCGGGCACGTGCTCGGCCAGCTCGGGCGGCACGATCGCGGTCCCGCCGTCGCGCAGGTTGCGCACGAGCTCGAGCTTGGTCTCGCGGATCGCCTCCAGCGAGCCGAGCAGCTCGAGGTGCACGGGCCCGACGTTGGTGATCACGCCCACGTCGGGCTCGGCGATGCGCGCGAGCTCGGCGATCTGGCCCGCGCCGCGCATCGCCATCTCGAGCACGAGGACCTCGGTGTCGGCGGGCGCGGCGAGCACGGTGAGCGGCAGCCCGATCTCGGTGTTCCAGTTCTGCGGCGTGGCGACCGTGCGCCGGTGCGGGCGCACCATGCCGGCCAGCAGGTCCTTCGTCGACGTCTTGCCCGTCGAGCCCGTGATGCCGACGACCTGCGCGCCGAGCGCGCGGCGCCACGCGGTGGCGAGGCGCTGCAGCGCGCGCAG
>JBJMKM010000060.1:0-18342 GCA_045805825.1 Solirubrobacterales bacterium | reverse complement strand
GGGTGCGCGCCGCGCGCGAGAACTCACCGGTGTCCATGCGGACCGCAGCCTTGATGGCGCGGCCGAGCAGCAGCCGGTCGACGATGACTGCGATCGCGATCGCCACCAGCATCGTGATCGCGGCGGAGATCTCGTCTCCGTGCTGCTGCCAGAAGCTCTGTTCCATGGCGGCGACCATGCGGTGGGGCAGTATTCACCGGATGACTCGCGCCGTGTTCCTAGACGCGCTCGGCACCCTGGTCGAGCTCGAGCCCCCCTGGGTCTCGCTGCGGAACCGGGTCCCGGCCGAGGTGAGCGACGAGCGCCTGATGGCCGCGCTGCGCGCGGAGATGGCCTACTACCGCGACCATGCCCACGAGGGCCGGGACGAGGCCTCCCTGGCGGAGCTCCGCGAGCGCTGCGCGGCGATCGTCTCGGAGAAGCTCGGGCTGGTGATCACCGTCGACGAGCTGGTCGAGGCCATCCGGTTCTTCGCCTATCCGGACGTGGTTCCCGCCCTCTCCGGACTGCGCGACAGCGGCCTGAAGCTGATCGCGGTTTCCAACTGGGACTGCTCCCTGCCGCGGGTGCTCGAGCGCTGCGGGCTCGATGGCCTGCTCGACGGGACCGTCACCTCGGCCGAGACCGGCTCGCGCAAGCCGGATCCCGGCATCTTCGACGCGGCGCTCGAGCTGGCCGGCTGCGATCGGAACGAGGCCGTGCACGTCGGCGACACGGCCGAGGAGGACGTGGCCGGTGCGCGTGCGGCCGGGATCACGCCGCTCCTGATCGATCGCGATGGCGGCCGCGGGGACATCTCGTCCCTGGAGGAGATCCGTGAGCATCTCTGAGATGGAGACACATGACGGCGGCCGCTCCGCTTCGCCTCCGCCGCCGTCCATATACGCCGGCTTCTGGCGCCGCACGCTGGCCTCACTCCTCGACAACGCCGTCTGGATCGTCTTCTACCTCTGGATCTACGTGTGGATCGTCGGCGGTGCCTTCCTGGCCGGCGACACAGCGGGCGTGGTGACGGTGATCGTCTTCTTCTCGCTCTGGTTCAACTACTTCGCCTTCTGCGAATGGCGCTGGGGCCAGACCATCGGGAAGAACGCCACCCGGATCGAGGTGCGGTCGTTGGACGGGGCGGACCGCCTCAACTTCGGCCAGGCCAGTATCCGGAACCTGCTGCGCCTGATCGACTTCTTCGTGATCGGCGAGGTGATGGTGGCCGCCGGCAGGCGGAGGCAGAGGCTCGGCGACAAGGTGGCGAAGACGATCGTCGTACGTCGAGCGCCGCGAACGGCCCCCGCTACTCGGGTTGCACCTCACGGAGCACCCTCGGATAACGCCTGATGGAGGCGGAGGCGAAGCCGGTCCGCCCGGTCCCGTGGGGATTCAGCGGGTCGATCTGGGGCCTGATCGGGGGGCTGTTGCTGGTGGTGATCGTGCCGCCGCTGCTGGTCCTGCCGTTCGATCCCAACCTCGGCGACCCCGACAAGGCGAGCGACGCCGCGATCCTCGCCACCCAGGCCCTGTTCGACATCTTCCTCGTGATCGTCGCCTTGGGAATGGCCACCGGGGGCCGCTTCAACCTGCGCGAGGGGCTGCCCCTGCTCGGGCTGAGGCGCTTCCAGCCGTCGGCGATCGGCTGGGTCTTCGCCGTGCTCGGCATCTATTACGCGGGGGCGATCGTCTTCTCCGCGCTCGTTCTCCAGCCCGAGCAGGAGGACATCGGCAAGGAGCTGGGCGTCTGCAACCCTGGGATCGGGATCGCGGTCGCGGCCGTCCTCTCCATCGCCGTGATCGCCCCGATCGCGGAGGAGATCTTCTTCCGCGGCTTCTTCTACGCGGGCTTGCGGACCAAGTGGTCGCTGTGGCCGTCGGCACTGCTCTCGGGGGCGGTCTTCGGCTTGGTCCACGCCCCGACGGGACCGACCGCGGCCATTCCGCTGGCCGGTCTCGGCGTGGGACTAGCCTGGCTCTACAACAAGACCGGATCGGTCCTGCCATGCATGCTCGCCCACTTCCTCAACAACGCACTGGCGATCAGCGTCGTGATCACCCAGTGCTGAGCGACGAGATCCCGGCCGCCGTCAGCGCCGGCGACCTCACCAAGACCTATGGCGCACGGGTCGCTGTCGACGGCATCGACTTCGAGGTCGAGCCGGGCATCTGCTTCGGCTTCCTGGGACCGAACGGCGCCGGCAAGACGACGACGATGAAGATGATCTACGGGCTTGCGCGAGTGGGAGGCGGTGAGCTGCGCGTGCTCGGCATGGACGCGCGCCGCGAGCGCCGCGCGATCAAGTCGCGGATCGGTGTGGTGTCGCAGGAGACCAACCTCGACGGCGACCTCACGGTGCGCGAGAACCTGACGCAGCAGGCGAGCTACTTCGGGATCGACTCCCACGCCGCGGCGCCGCGAGTCGACGAGCTTCTGGACTTCTCGCTTCTCGCCGAGCGGGGGAACGACCGCGTGCAGGCTCTCTCCGGAGGGATGAAGCGCCGGCTCATGGTCGCGCGCTCGATGGTCAACGAGCCGGAGCTGATCGTGCTGGACGAGCCCACCACCGGCCTCGATCCACAGGCGCGGCTGGCCGTGTGGCGATCGCTGGAGCGCCTGAAGCGCAGCGGCGTCACCCTCCTCCTCACCACGCATTACATGGAGGAGGCATCCCGTCTCTGCGACCGCCTTCTGATCATGGACGAGGGCCGGATCGTCACCGAGGGGACGCCGACGGCGCTCATCCTCCAGCACACGGGGCGCGAGGCGCTCGAGCTGGAGCTAGGCGAGGGGTGCGATCCCTCCGAGCTGCTGGACACGCTCACGGGCCAGGCCGGCGGCCACGAATTCCACGACGGCGCGCTGACTATCTTCGCCGAGGATGCGGATGAGCTCCTGCGCTCGATCGATCACGACCGGTTTCCGACCGACTCGGCGATCGTGCGGCGGGAGACGCTCGAGGACGTCTTCCTGCGCCTCACCGGCCGCTCGCTGCGGGAGGGCGAGTAATGGCGATGTCATATGAGCCGGGATACGCCGGTCTCGGCGATCGCCTGCATACACGGGACCTCATTCCCGCGCCGCGGCTCGCCGCCGCCGTATGGAAACGCAACGCGCAGGTCTTCTCGAAGCTCTGGAAGGGGGCGCTGCTGCCGACCTTCCTCGACCCGTTCTTCTATCTCCTAGCGCTGGGCTTCGGGCTCGGGACCTACATCGCCCACGGCATCAACGGCGTCCCGTACAAGGAGTTCGTCGCGCCGGGACTGATCGCCTCCGCCGCGATGTGGTCGGCGGCGTTCGAGACGACCTACAACGTCTACTTCCGTATGAACGAGCTCCGGCTTTACGACAACGTGCTGTCGACCCCGGTGGAGCCGCAGGACCTCGTAGCGGGCGACATCGCCTGGAGCTCGTCCCGGGCGACCATCTACGGCATCGTCGTCTTGATCGTGGTCGCGGCGGTCGGGCTCGTCTCGTCGCCGTGGGCGATCCTGATCCCGCCGTTCGTGCTCCTCGGCGGCTTGTGCTTCTCGGTGATCGGCTACACGTTCACATCGCTGATTCCGAAGATCGATTTGTACAGCTACTTCTTCACCCTCGGGGTTACCCCGATGTTCCTGTTCTCGGGGATCTTCTTTCCCTTCAACCAGCTGCCGGGCTGGGTGGAGGTCGTGGCCTGGTTCACGCCCCTTTACCACCTGGTCGAGATCACCCGCGGGCTCGCCACCGGCCCCGACGCGGTGCAGATCCTGATCCACACCGCGTGGCTGGCGGTGGTAACCGCGCTCCTCTTCCCGATTCCGGTTCGCGCGCTGCGCGCGAGGCTGGTTCCGTGAGGTGTCCGCCGGTCGCCTCCGCGCATGGCAAAATGCGCGGCGTGATCGGCAGGCGGCGCATCTCATTAATGCTGGCGGGGTCGGCTTTCGTGGCCATGCTCGCCTTGCCCTCGCTCGCATCCGCGCAGGATGTGACCACCACGACGACAACCGCCTCGCCTCCCGCTGACCAGGTCACCGCGCCGGCGGCCAAGGCCGGCGGTGGCGGGCCCGCCCCCCAGCCCCAGCCTGCGCCCGCTCGCATGAGCGTCTTCGTGCACGGGATCAACAAGGACCACAAGCTCAGAGTCGGCAAGCGGGCCCTCGCCGTCGGCTATCTGAAGCCGTTCATCATGGACCAGCAGGTCCATGTACAGCTCCTGCGGAAGGGCAAGGTCATCCGGCAGGTGGACGCCGACGTCAAAAAGGTCGACGGGGCTGACAAGGGCGTCTTCCGGCTCCAGGGGCCAAAGCTCATCAGGCCCAGCAGCTACAAGGTCGTCGCAACGCACGAGGCCAACCAAGACCAAGCCCGGGTGGTCGCGCGCTCCCACAAGTTCCACATTGGCTATCCCGACATCGACCCCGGGAACCGCAACTCCGACGTCAAGCTCTTCAACAGACTGCTCAAGAGGCAGGGCTACTACACGACCGGGGGCAAGAAGTACGGCACCCACACCGAGCTCGCGGTGATGGCGGTGCGCAAGGTCAACGGCATGAGCCGCACCTACAACGCCAACCCGAAGATCTTCCGGATGCTCGCCGCTCGGAAGGCGGAGTTTCACCTGAAGTACCCGAGCCAGGGCAAGCACGTGGAGGTAGACATCTCGAAGCAGGTGATGGCGCTCGCCAAGCACGGCAAGGCGCAGTACACCTTCCCCGTCTCCACGGGAGCGCCTGCGACGCCGACGATCCGTGGCCACTACCGTTTCTACCGCAAGGACGCGGGCTACAACTCGGTCGGGATGTACTACTCCGTGTACTTCCACGGCGGCTATGCGACTCACGGCTACCATTCCGTGCCGCCCTACAACGCAAGTCACGGCTGCGTTCGCAACCCGATCCCTGACTCGATCTTCATCTACAGCTGGATCGACCTCGGGGACTCCATCTACGTCTACGACTAGATGACGAACCCCGAGCTTGCCGCGGCCAGGGAGACGCTCCTGGCCGAGCTTCGCGAGCACGCACTCGTGATCGGCGACGTCACTCTGTCGAGCGGGCAGCGCGCCTCCTACTACGTCGACGCCAGGCGGGCGATCATGCGACCGGCGGGATTTCGCGCCGCGGGACGGCTGATCGCCGCGGCAGCGCAGGAGGCCGGCGCCCGCGCAGTGGGCGGCCCCGTGATGGCGGCCATCCCACTCGCGTGCGCCGCGATCGCCGTGCCAGAGGGCGACGACCTGGTGGGGTTCTTCGTCCGCAAGGAGCGAAAGGAGCACGGCCTCCAGCGGTGGGTCGAGGGGCCGGTGGAGGCGGGGACGAGTTGCCTCGTGGTCGAGGACACGGTCACGACCGGCGGCTCGACCGTGGCGGCCATCGAGCGGATCCGCGAGGAGGGACTCGAGATCCGGGGTGGGCTCTGCGTGGTCGACAGGCTGGCCGGCGGAGCCGAGGCGATCGCCGATGCCGCCGGGGCACCGTTCCAGGCCCTGGTGACGATCGACGAGATCCACCCGGATCGGCCTGACAGGGCCTAGCGCTACTTCGTCGCGGATTCCTTCGGCGGGACGTCGCGAAGCGTTTGGATCATGCGCAGCGCAACCGCGCGGTCGAGCGCTGCGCCCGGCTGCTCGGCGTTCTCGAGGATGGCGACGGTGTAGTTGACCAGGTGGTCGCGCCGCAGCACGACGAGCGTGGCCGTCTCCTTCAGCCCGCCAGCCTGGGCTCCGCTCGCCGTCGTCGCGACCGCGATCAGCGGAGTGCCCTTGAACGGCTTCGGCTTGCTCGGCTCGAGCGGGACCTTGAATCCCGGCAACGCCCCCAGTGCCTGCGTCGCGAACTCGTTCAGCGGTCTCCGGAAGGTCCGCGGGTCACGGTCGGCTGTCAGCGTCACGGCCACGAGGTGGTCCGGGGAGCGGAGCAGCGCTCGGCGGGAGCTGTCGCTCACCTTCCAACCGGTGGGAACCCCGATCACGTACCCGATGGTGCGATCGGTGTGCGGCTTCCACCCGGAGGGAAGCTTGGGAAGCTTCTGCGCGCTCTCCACTGGGCCGGACTTCATCCGGGTGGTGCTGCCGCCATCACCGCACCCGGCGGCCGCGATCGTGAGTGCGACCAGGAGCGCGACCGCGATCGCCCGTTCCCTCATGGGTCAGAGTCTTCCAGGGGCCTCGTGTTGCGACGGTCCCCGGCGGCAATCGCATCCACTGGTAGGGTGGCTCCGGCGGTCATGGACGGCCGAATGTCAAGGAGAGGTGCATTGAGCAGGGCTTGGGCAGTGGCAGGCGCCGTAGTCGCGATGCTTGTGATCGCGCCCGCGGCCAGCGCAGGGGACCAGTCGAGCGGTCCGAAGGACTACGCACAAACGGCGCTCAACATCATCCCCTCTGGGCAGCCCGGGGCGATCCCGCCGCCGCCTGACGCAGACACCCAGGCGCACATGTACGACGGATTGACGCCGCTGTTCGACGACGTCAGCAACTCCGACCTCACCGAGTTCTTCAAGTCCGAGAAGTTCGGCATCTCCACTGCCGGCCCGGGGACCACCGAGACCGTCCCGCGGTCGGGTGTCACGATCGTCCGAGACTCCTACGACGTACCGCACGTCAGCGCCAAAACGCACGCCGGCGGAGTCTGGGCGGCGGGCTGGATCGCCGCCGAGGACCGCGGCGCGCTCCTTCAGCAGGCTCGCTATAACGCTCGCGTCGCGGCCATCGACGCTCCGGGACTCGACGCGGTCAGCCTGATCGCCTCGCTGAAGTCGTTCCAGCCGAGCCAGCAGACCGAGGACGTTCTCGCAAAGCAGGCGGGCGTCCTACGGCGGGCGGGTCCTGAGGGCAAGAAGGTGCTGAAGGACATCGACACCTTCGTCGAGGGGATCAACGATTACCTCGAGGCCCACGGATCCACCGCGGCACCGTTCACCCGCAACGACATCTTCGCGTTCAATGCCCTCAAGGACCAGTTCGTCGGCGAGGGCGGCGGCGACGAGGCACGCCGGTCGCAGTTCCTCGGCGGCCTCGAGCAGCGCCTGGGCGTACGCAAGGGCTACAGCGTCTTCGACGATCTGCGCCAGAACATCGTCAAGGGGCATCCGGTGACGGTCGACGGGCACTTCCGCTACGAGCACGCCCCGAAGAAGCCGGGCGCCCCCGGAAGCGCCGTACTCGACCCGGGCAGCTTCACCCCCACCCCGGCGGCCACCGCGAGCGCGATGCAGGGCCTGAGCCAGCCGACCGAGCGCACCCAGGCGAGCAACGAGCTGATGATCGACGCCAAGCATTCGACGACGGGCCATCCGGAGCTGGTCGGCGGACCGCAGATCGGCTACTTCTACCCGGGCTTCACGTACGAGATCGACATGCATGCCGGCAACCTCGACTGGCGCGGCGCCACGTCGACGCCGTTTCCCGGATACATGCTGATCGGCCGCGGGCCAGACTTCGCGACGACCCTCACCTCGGCGAGCGGCGACGTGATCGACCAGTTCGCCGAGAAGCTGTGCGACCACAGCAACACGAAGTACCGGTACAAGGGCAAGTGCCGGTCGATGCAGGAGTTCGACGCCGGCACGCTCAACGGCGATCCGGTCAGGTTCAAGACCACCGTCCACGGCCCGGTCATCGGCTATGCGACGGTCAACGGGAACAAGGTCGCGATCTCCCGGCAGCGCTCGAGCTACGGCAAGGACAGCCTCGACCTGCTCTTCAATCGCAGGCTCTCCGACGGCCAGGTGCACAGCGCCAAGTCGTTCATGAAGGCCGCCTCGCTGACGCCTCAGACCTTCAACTCCTTCTACCTGGACAAGAAGCACATCGCCATGTTCAGCTCGGGGCTCCTGCCCAAGCGGGCCAAGGGCACCGACCCGAGCCTCCCGACCTGGGGAACCGGCAGGTACGAGTGGCACGGGTTCATTTCACGGCAGCGACACATCCACGGCATTGATCCGTCGAACACACCCGTCCATGGCACGATGGTCAACTGGAACAACATCAGCGCTCAGGGGTTCGGCGCGGCGGACGATTCATGGAACGGCAACGGCTCCGCATTCCGCGTCGACATGCTGAACAAGGAGCTACGCAAGCAGAAGAACAAGCACGGCAAGTGGTCGCTCGCGGACGTCACCTCGGCGATGAACGCCGCGGCGACGCAGGACATCCGGGCAATCGACACCGTGCCGCTGCTGGTGAAGCTCCTGAAGGGATCGAACGCGCCGAATCAGCAGGCAGCCCAGATGCTGACACGGTTGAAGCAGTGGCGCGAACACGGCGGCAACCGCCTCGATCTGAACAACGACGGCTTCGTCGACGACCCGGGAGCCGAGATCATGGATGCCGCCTGGCCGAAGATCGCCGATGCCCTCATGCGACCGCAGATCGGTCCGCAGCTCGACGAGCTCAACTCGATCTTCACGCGGTTCAACGGGCCGCCATCGGGCCAGAACACCGGTTGGTACATGTACTTCGACCGCGACATCCGGAGACTCCTGGGGATGAAGCAGCCAGACCCCTTCGAGAACCGCTATTGCGGCCACGGAAACCTGGCCAAGTGCCAGGACGCAATCTGGAACGCCATCGCCTCGGCCGGCCGCGAGCTGTCGGGGAAATTCGGCGCCAATGACCCGGACTTCTGGCATGCCGACGCCAACGCCGAGCGCATCCACTTCGTGCCGGGGATCCTGCAGACGACGATGCGCTACACGAACCGCCCGAGCGGCATCCAGCAGGTCATCACCTTCAACCGACACCGCTGAGCGGAAGGACCTCCTCGGTTCAAAGCGAAGGAGGCCTACAGATGCCCAACCTCGACGAACCCATCGGAACGGTCGAGCGCGCCCGCGACCTGCTCGAATCGGATCGCGAACAGCTCGAGCGCAGGATCGCCACGCTCCAGATCGAGCGCAACGAGATGCGCCGGGCCATGAGGTCCAACCCAGACACCTGCCACAGCGCGCTCGAGCGGGCGGTGGCGGACGGTGAGAAGGAGCTCCACGACTGGCTGGCTTCCACCCGCACCGATGGAACGCCTCGGCCGCCAAACGCCGTCGTCATCGCGCGCTATCTGTTCGAGACGACGGACTTCGGCGATTGGCTCGCTGCGAAGCTGGACGAGGCGATCAAGTCCGGCGACCGGACCTTTGACGGGCGCTCGACCCGCCAGCTGAAGAGACTCCATGGTGAGGTGGAGGCCAAGCTCGTCGAGGCCCGAGCCGAGCTGAGGGAACTGGAGCGGACCTGCCTCGACGCGGGCGCCGCGGTCCGCGCGGCGGAGCGCGGAGACCAAGCGATGGTCGAACGGTTCCTGGCGCAACGGGCAGACGCCTAGGCGCCGCTGCCGCAGAAGCTCCGGATGGCGTCTGCGAACGCCGGGCTCGACGAGCACGCCTCCGCGCAGACAACCGTATCGGCATCCGGAAAGGCCGCGACGATGTCCTCGAATCCCTCATCCGTGCTTCCCAGGCAACCCTCGTGCTTCGCCAACAGAAGCGGCAGCTCCAGCGCCGCGAGGTCGTCGCCGATCGGCTCCGGCTCGCGCCCGAGCGCCTCGACCATCGCCGCGACCACCTCCATGTCCGGGAATCGCTCGATCATCCGCCTTGCCGTCTCCTCGTCGACGCCGCCGCGGGTCGCCTGCGCGATCCCGTAGCGAACGAATGTCTCGTTGCCCTGCTTCGCGAGCTGGACGAGCGCATCCCAGATTCCGGCACGCTCAGGAGGTCGGTCTCCTTGGGTGGATTTCGACAACGAAGCGTGGCCGATCGCCAGCCCAAGCACCGACGAGCGTCGCTGAGTCGCCACCGCCACAGCCGTTGCCGCGCCGCGGGCGTCGGTCACGACGACGCAGCTTTTCCAGTCGTGGCGGTCGAGCTCATCGAGCGCGCGCTGCGTGCCCGCTTGCCGCCACCTGCCGAGGAGCTCGGCGGCCCGGCTCGGATCCGCCTCGATTCCATTGGGCAGGGGCTCCTCGCCGACCCCGGGCATGTCGAAGCTGGCAACCTCCGCCCACTCCTCGAGCTGCGGCTGGATGCCCCACTCCAACTCGGTGAACGAAGGGACGAGCAGCAGGCGGGGCCGGGCCATGACGCCCCGAGCAGGATTCGAACCTGCGGCCTACTCCTTAGGAGGGAGTCGCTCTATCCAGCTGAGCTATCGGGGCCTCGGGCAAGTCTAGGTCGAATAGACGCACCTTCTCGAGAACCGCGGCCCGGCCCGGCTACGCCGCTGAGTGCTGCAGCATTCGCTCGCGGAGCTCGTCGATGTCGTGGTCGGTGAACTCGAGCTCCGTCGGGTCCGTCTCCTCCAGGAACTCGCGCAGGACGGCCGCGAAGCGGATCGGGTCGTCCAGGTGGGGGAAGTGGCCCGCCTCCTCGAAGATCACGAGGCGGCTGCCGGGCATCTCGCCGTGGGCGAACTCGCCGTGAGTCGCCGGGATGAGCGGGTCCCGTCGCCCCCAGACGATGAGGCTCGGCAGGAGACTCGTGAGGTAGAGACGATCGGCGGCGTTGACCCGCTGGCCCGTGTAGTCGATGACGGCGCGGACGGTGTGGAGGAACGCCGCACGGGCCTCGGCGTCTCCCAGCGAGGAGTAGCCCCGCGCCATCTCGGCGATGTCGGGACCGGCGCGCAGCCCGAGCCGCGCGAGAACCTGGCCCACCGCCCCACCGGCGCCCAGCACCCGCTGGTGGGCAAGCCACGGTAGGACGAGCTCAGCGCCTGGAAGGGTGGCGGCCCGAAGGATCGGGTGCACCTCGCGGCCGAGGCCACCGCTCGAAACGACGACCAGGCGCTCGGCGAAGACCGGGTACTCGTAGGCGAACTGCATCGCGATCCCGCCGCCGAGTGAATGTCCCACGATCGTCGCGCGCCGGTGGCCGAGGACCACGAGCAGGTCGCGAAGGCTCACGGCGTACGCGCCGAGCGAGTAGTCGCCCACCGGCTTTGCAGACTGACCGTGGCCGAGCAGGTCAGGGGCGACGACGGTGTACTCCTCGGCCAGCAGCGGCGCGACGTCGCCCCACTGCTCGGACGTGCCGGCGATCCCGTGAACCAGGAGCACCACGGGGCCCGATCCAGCGGTGCGGTAGCTCACACGGTGGCCGTGCAGATCCACGTGCTGCACGGCGTCGAACTCGCTTGTCCCCTCGGCCAGCCTTGTCATTGTTCGACGATACATATGCCCATGTAACGGTCCGGTTACGCGATAGCGGGACGCCTCGGTTTGCCGGCTCCTCGCCCGCGGTACCCGTGGGATGTATGCCCGCTGACACCCCGTCGCGAGCCGGTAGCGGCGACGACCGCCAGGTGAGAGTCACGCGCGAGCCCCACCGGCATCCGTTCGACCGTTTCGCCGAATCCGCCTCCCACTTCGTCAGTAGGGGCCTCTTCTTCACGATCTCGGTGGTCGTCGTCGCGATCTGGATGCCGACGATCTTTCTCTTCAAGAGCGTCGACACGTGGCAGCTCATCATCAACACACTCACCTCGGTGCTCGCATTTCTCCTCATCGCCCTACTCCAGAACTCGGAGCGGCGCTACGACGAGGCCCTGCACCAGAAAATCGACGCTCTGGCCGCCGCGCTCGCCGACCTGATGGAGCACCAGACGAGCGGCGATCGCGAGCTCCTCGAGCGGCACATCGAGGAGCTGCGAAGCTCGGTCGGACTCGAGCGCGATCTGTGACGATCGGGTCATGATCCGGACCACGGCGCTCGGGGGTGCTTGACCGAGCGAGCCGCGGAGTGGTAGGACTCCGGTATTCGCAAGCTCTTCTCAGGTTGGAAGCTGGTACTGGGGTTGCTGGTCCTCGGGGGGATCGTCGCCGCGGTCGCGGTCGCGCTGACGCGAGGCGAATCCGAGAACGGCTCTGAAGAGACCCTGGCGCAGAACGTCCGACTCGAGCACGAGGGGGCCGGGGGCATGGAGGCCGACGAGCAGGGCGAGGAGGCTCTGGCCGAGAGCCAGCACGAGAACACGCCCGGCGACCTGGGCGGCGAGGCACCGCGCGAGGGCCCGCGATCCCCTGCGGGTGAGCTGGTCGAGGATCGCGCGTATCCGCGCAGCTACGTCAGCGACCGGCTGGCACTCCAGAGCAGCCGAGCCTTCAAGCGCCTGCCGAGCTCGGCGCCGCAGGGCGCCTTCAACTCCAGCGCCGACTACAAGGCGGCACTCTCGGCCAGGCGCCGAAGCTGGCACGCCCTCGGCCCCGTCATCCCGGATGTCGCGGCTGAGACGACGCAGTTCTACGACACGGCCAGAGGCGTCGGCACCCCGACCATCAACTCGGGCCGGGTCACCGCGATGGCGATCGACCCGAACTGCGGCAAGCGCCATCGCGGCTGCCGGATGTGGGTCGCAGCGGCCGGCGGCGGAGTCTGGCGCACGCACAACGCCCTGGCCGACCACGTGAAGTGGATCAAGCCGTCGGGCGGCCTGCCCACGAACTCATTCGGCTCGCTGTTCGTGGACCCGAACGACCGCAGCGGCAACACGATCTACGCCGGATCCGGCGAGCCGAACGGCTCCGGTGACTCAGAGGCCGGGCTCGGTTTGTTCCGGTCCCGGGACGGCGGCAAGACGTGGCACCTCGTGAGGGGCTCGCGCTCGGTGGCGATCGACCGGTCGATCGGCGCAATCGAGGTCAAGCCCGGCCACCCGAACGTGCTCTACATCGGCACCGACGTCGCGCGACACGGGTCCTCGTCCGTGAACGGCGGCCGCCGCACCCCGCCCAACGCGCCGGCCCTGGGCGTCTACAAGTCCACGAACCACGGCAAGAGCTTCCGCCTGCTCAGTGATCTCCAGCGCCAGACGCCGCCGAATCCGACAGACCCCGCAACGGGCAGCGACTGGTTCCAGGGCGGCGTCAACAAGCTCGAGTTCGACCCGAACAACCCGCGGAGGATCTACGCGGCCGTTCTGGGCTACGGGGTCTGGCGCTCCGTCAACGGCGGCAGGACCTGGAAGCACGTGTTCCAGACTCTCAACCCCAGTGACACGTTCGGCGACCGCACGGAGTTCGACCTCGTCCGCGTCAACGGCCATACGCGCGCGTACGTCGGCGATTCCTCAGACGATCTCTTCGTCGCCGAGGTCTGGCGCGCGAACGGCGTCGACCACAGGCCGGCGGGCGACCTGATTGGCGACAACGACAACGCCGGCTGGACCAAGCTCTCCAACTCACAGAACGGCACCAACGGCTACCTCGCGGACTACTACTGCCAGAACGGGCAGTGCGGATACGACGACTTCGTCGTCAGCCCGCCGAAGCACCCCAACCAGCTGTGGCTGGGCGGCTCGATGAACTACGACGAGCTGCCGCTTTACGGCGGGGAGCCGCCGCGCTCCAACGGACGGGCCGTCATCCGCTCGACCAACGCCGGCGATGCCGCGCCGGAGGTGACCTGGCAGGACATGACCCAGGACGCGCAACCCCCCGGCGCCACGGAGGGCATGCACCCCGACCAGCACGCGGTCGTCTTCGACCCGAAGAACCCGGGGATCGCGTGGGTCGGCTCCGACGGCGGCGTCATTCGCGTCGACGTGCGCCACCCGGTCGACAAGTCGGCGCAGTGCTCCCACCGCCGCTACGACTACGGATCCGGCGAGCAGCCGCTGAAACCGGCCGACATGAGGGACTGCCGGCGCCTGCTGAGCGGCATCCCGCAGCATCTCGACGCGTCGCCCAACAAGGGGCTCAACACGATCCAGTTCCAGTCGCTCTCGGTCAACCCGCATGATCCGAACCGGCAGCTGCTCGGCGGCACCCAGGACAACGGCACGTTCTTCTTCCAGGGCAACCCGACCTGGACCGAGGTGATCGGAGGCGACGGCGCCCAGTCAGGCTTCAACCCCGACGACGGCAGCATCAGCTACCACACGTACTACGACGCGACGCCCGGCGTGAACTTCGACCACAACGACCCGAAGCAGTGGTACGACACCTATGACCCGCTACTGGCCTCGCCGGAGAACCGCTCGTTCTACGTGCCGTTCATCACCGACCCGAACGTCGGCGGCAGGCTGTTCCTGGGGATGCAGCACGTCTGGCGCACCAACGACAACGGCGGCTCCGAGGCCTACCTCAAGTCGCACGACTGCAACAGCGTCTACTTCAACCCGAACCGGCCGACCTGCGGCGACTGGGCGCCGATCGGCCAGGACCTGACGTCAACGGCCTTCGGCAACAGCCGCGCCGGCGAGTACGTGGTCGCCACGACCCGGGCGCCGTCGGACAACAAGACTCTGTGGGCGGGCACCCGGATCGGGCGCCTGTTCGTCAGCAAGAACGCCGATGCCGCGCCGGCGGCCGTGGACTTCAACCGCATCGACAAGCCGTTCACGCCGGGACGGTTCGTCTCGGGCATCGCGGTCGATCCGAACAACCCGAACCACGCGTTCGTCTCCTACTCCGGCTACAACGTCTACACGCCGGGATCTCCCGGGCACGTCTTCGACGTCCACTACAACCCATCCACCGGCAAGGCGACGTTCAAGGACATCTCGCACAACCTCGGGGATCAGCCGGTCACCGGGATCGCGTTCCAGGGACACACCGGCGACGTCTACGTTTCCACCGACTTCGGCGTCTCTCGGCTCGCGAGGGGCTCGCACAAGTGGGAGGACGCCGCGCCGGGCCTGCCCAACGTCGCCGTTTACGGGATCACGCTCTCGCCGGAGGCTCACAAGCTCTACGCGGCCACCCACGGGCGCGGCGCGTACGCGCTGAAGCTCCCCTAGCTGAACAGCCGCCCCTCTCCCGGGGAGGCGCTAGGCGTACAGGGTCTCGGATGCGATCGTGCGCAGGAGGCGGTCCCAGAGCTTCACCTCTAGGTACATGTCGTCGCCGAAGCCGCTCACCGCGTCCACGGCCACGAGCGTGAAGCGGCCATCCGTCACCGCTGCCTGATCCACCACCTCGCCGTCCAGCTCCGCCGTCGCGGCAATCGCTCCGCGCACGAGCGGGAGGCCCCACACGAGCGTGATGTCGCCGCCCCGGTCGCCCTCGGATCGCCACGCGCCGATGACGTCGTCGGAGAGGTCGATCTTCCAGTCGGGGTTGTCCTCCGCGGTGACGTCGGTGAAGTCGGCCTTTGAGGCGAGGTCACTTGGCTCCCCCTCCTCGGGCCGCTCGAACGACACCCAGCCGAAGTACTCGATCGGCCTCGCCGCGTCCCCGCCGTCGTCCTGGCCCTCCACCCCGCTGCCCGTCGCAGGCACGTACACCCGTCCGCCCCAGCCGCGCTCCGGAAACCACTTGATGGTCTCGGGGTCGAGCGGAGCACCGGCCTCGTCCGCGTGTCCGGCGCACGCCTTGGCGAACTCGTCGCGAATCCGCTCCTCCCAGCGGCCGTATGGTTGGCTCTCCTGGGGCGAATCGGCGACGAAGCGCGGAAAGGGGCGGGGCAGCGGCGGCATGGGCGCGGGAGCCTAGTCGGCCAGTGCCTCGCGCAGGTCCGTGGCGGCGCGCTCCGGCGGGTAGACGTTCACGTCGACCCCGGTGCCCAGCTCGAACCCGGCGCGGATCGTCAGCCGGGGGACGATGTCGACGTGCCAGCAGAACTCCTCGGTTCCGCGCGGGGCGGTGCGAACCCACAAGTTCAGCTGGGGAAGTGCATCGAAGACGCCGGCGAGGCCGAGGATCGCCTGGCGGATCATCGCCGTCCCGACGTCGCCGTCTGACTCGAACGAGGGCGCCGGGCGGCGCGGGATGACCCGCAGCTCAAACGGCGAGCGCGAGGCCCAGGGGCAGATCAGGATCGCGTCGTCGTCGATCGCAACGAGCCGTTCCGCCCTCCTGACCTCTTCCACGGCGACGTCCGACAGCAGGTGCCCGCCCATCGTGCGCTCGTGGTAGGCACCGGTCCGCTCGCGCTCGCGCGCCACCTCCGCGGGTACGAATCCCAGCGCGTAGAGCTGCGCGTGCGAGTGGGCCAGCGATGCTCCGGCGTCGGGGCCTTCGTTGACGATCAGGTGGACGAACGATGTGGATTCGACGTGAGCTCGCATCCGCTCCCGCCATGCTGCAACCGCACCTGCGAAGCGCTCCTCGGTCAACCCCGCCATCGAGGTCACGTGCTCGGGCCCGTGGATGATCACCTCGTGTGCGCCCTCGGCGGGCTCTGAGGCGAACAGGTTCGGCTCGCGGGCGCGCGAAGAGGCGCCCAGCGGATCGACCGAGCTCGAGAAGCCACTCTCGGTCTGCGTGCCGCTCGATGTACCTCCGCCGGCCTCACCCCCGAGCACCGGGTAGAGATTCGGCACCGCCCGGGCGGTCCAACCGGGCGAGTTCGAGGAGCTGCCGCCGGGACGCTGCGCCCACACCTCAGGCGGCGTGCGGTCCTCGCGGCCCTCGCAGAACGGGCACGACTCCGCCTCCCCCTCGCGGGTCCTGGCCTGAGTGAGCGCGAACGCGTCCGGGCGGTCCGCGCGCGCCGGGGCGAGGATGGCCCTCAGCCCGGTCAGCTGATCGATGCGGACCTCGGGTCCGGTCAGCTGTCCGGCGGGCTCGAGGAGGGCGGCGGAACGCTTGACGCCGCGTCACGCTCCACGAACGGCTTCACCATGTCGAGCGGCAGGGGGAACACGATGGTGGAGTTCTGGTTGACGCCGATGTCGAGCAGGGTCTGCAGGTAGCGCAACTGGAGCGTCGCCGGGTTACGGCTGATGATGTTCGCCGCCTGCGAGAGCTTCTCGGCCGCCTGGAACTCGCCGTCGGCGGCGATGATCTTGGCTCGCCGCTCGCGCTCGGCCTCCGCCTGGCGGGCGATCGCCCGCTGCATGTCGGACGGGAGCTCGACGTCCTTGACCTCCACCGTCGACACCTTCACGCCCCACGGCTCGGTCTGCTCGTCGATGATCTGCTGAAGCTCCGCGTTCAGGCGCTCGCGCTCCGACAGCAGGGAGTCCAACTCGGCCTTGCCGAGCACCGACCGGAGGGTGGTCTGGGCAATCTGCGACGTCGCGAGCAGGAAGTTCTCGACCTCGGTGACCGCGCGATTCGAGTCGATGACGCGGAAGTAGGCGACGGCGTTGACCCTGACCGTGACGTTGTCCTTGGAGATGACCTCCTGCGGTGGCACCGTCAAAGTCACCGTACGCAGGTCGATCCGGACCATCCGGTCGACGAACGGGATCAGGAAGATCAGACCGGGCCCCTTCTGGGCGATCAGCCGCCCGAGGCGAAAGATGACCCCGCGCTCGTACTCCCGGAGGATCCGCACCCCGGAGGCGATCACGATCGCTCCGATGATGATCACGAGAACGACGATCGCGATGACGACGGCCACGCGGATTCTCCTTTCCTATGGACCTGTCCGGCTCGGCTCGGCAACCTGGCCGGCTCCGACCGGGGAGACGTGAAGCGTCAATCCCTCCACTGACTCGACTCGCACTCTACTGCCGCGGTCGAGCTCCCGCCGGTCCCCGTCGCCGTCCATGAGCTCCGCCCGCCAGAGAGCCCCCTGCACGAACACCTGCCCCACCGGATCCAATCGCTCGCGCACCTCCCCGATCGCACCGATCATCTCCTCCCACCCGGTGCGCTTCGGTTCTCGGCGAGCTTGGACCGCTTTTTGAACGGCCAGCGCGAGTAAGCCGCCGAGGAGCAGGCCCACGATGACCACGACCACCGGCGAGATCTCGAACGCGCTGGTGTTCGTGTCGTAGAGCAGCAGCCCCGACGCGACCAAGGCCGCCACCCCGGAGGCTCCCAGGATGCCGTGGGTCGGCAGGTGCGCCTCGGCGACGATCATCGCCACACCGAGCACGAGAAGCAGCACCCCAACCACCGTGACGGGAAGCTGCGCTGAGCCGTATAGACCCAGGAGGAGCGAGATCAGACCGAGAGTCCCCGGGGCGATCAGCCCGGGGCTGAAGACCTCGATGCCGAGGCCGATGAGGCCCAGGAGAATCAGGAGGTAGGAGACGTTGGGGTTCACGAGGATCTCCAGGAGCTGGTACGTGAACGGCAGGTCGTGGTTCTCGATCTCCAGGCCGGCCGTATGAAGCACCTGTGCCTTCGGTCCCTTGACGTGGAACCCGTCCAGCTTCTTCAGCAGGGTCTCCTGGTCCGGCGCAATCACGTCGATCAGGTTGTCCCGAAGCGCCTCCTCGGCGGTGAGGTTCTTGGCCTTGGTCACGAGGAGCTCGGCGAGCTCGCGGTTGCGGCCATGCGCGCCGGCCAGCGCCCGCATCGACGCCGCGGCGTCGTTCTTGATCTTCTGCGAGAGGTCCTCGCTGCCGCCGGGTGGGCCCACCGCGATGGGCGTGGCCGATCCGATGTTGGTCTCCGGCGCCATCGCCGCCCCGTCCGCCGCTTGGGTGATGTAAGCGCCGGCAGAGCCCGCGCGGGCCCCGTCCGGCGACACGTAGACGACCACCG
>JBJMKM010000059.1:0-24566 GCA_045805825.1 Solirubrobacterales bacterium | reverse complement strand
AGTGCATCGGCATGAAGGTGGCGTTGAACGCGACGAAGGTGAGCCAGAAGTGGAGCTTTCCGAGCCCCTCGTCGTACATCTTCCCCGTCATCTTCGGGAACCAGTGATAGATGCCGGCGTAGATCGTGAAGACCGAGCCGCCGAAGAGCACATAGTGGATGTGCGCGACGACGAAGTACGTGTCCGATGTCGCGATGTCGACCGGGATCACGGCGAGGAAGATCCCCGACAGGCCGCCGACGACGAACGTCGCCAGGAAGCCGCATGCGAACAGCATGGGCGTCGTCAGGTGGATCACGCCCCGCCACATCGTCGCAAGCCACGAGAACATCTTGATCCCCGTCGGGACGGCGATCGCCATCGTCGTGAACATCATCGGAATCCGAAGCCAAGGCGCCATGCCCGAGACGAACATGTGATGGGCCCAGACCGTGAACCCGAGGACGCCGATCGCGACTGTCGAGATCGCGATCAGCTTGTAGCCGAAGATCGGCTTGCGGGAGTGGATCGCGATGACCTCGGAGATGATCCCGAACCCGGGCAGCATCATGATGTAGACGGCCGGATGGGAGTAGAACCAGAAGATGTGCTGGTAGGCGATCACGTCCCCGCCGCCGGTCGGATCGAAGAAGTGTGTGTGCATGATCCGGTCGAACAGCACCTGGAACTGCGCGCCCGCGATGAACGGTGTTCCGAGGACGACGAGCGTCGAGGTGGCGAGGTTCGCCCACACCAGGAGCGGCATGCGCCAGAAGTTCATCCCGGGCGCACGCATGGTGATGATCGTGACCAGGAAGTTCAGCGCGGTCGCGATCGACGAGGCCCCCGCGAACTGCACACCCAGGTTGAAGAACGACTGGCCTAACGGCGCTCCGGTGGACAGCGGCGCGTAACCGGTCCAGCCTGCGTCGAACGCCCCGCCCGGGCAGAGGAAGCTGCCCACGAACATGATGCCGGCGATCGGCAGCATCCAGAAGCTCAGGGCGTTCAGGCGCGGGAACGCCATGTCCGGCGCCCCGATCATCAGCGGCAGGACGTAGTTGGCGATCCCGGCGAAGACGGGGATCACGAAGACGAAGATCATGATCGCCGCGTGCGCGGAGAAGAGCCCGTTGAAGGTTCCGGGCTCGACGATCTGCGTCCCCGGCTGGGCGAGCTCGGCACGCATGATCATCGCCATCGCCCCGCCGATGAAGAAGAAGAGGAAGGTCGTGCAGATGTACTGGATGCCGATCACCTTGTGATCGGTGTTGAACTTGAAGTAGTCCCTCCACGAGTAGGCGCCGTGGTTGGAGTGGTCCTCGGGGATCGTGGGCGCGCCGGCGGCCCAGCGGAACCAGTAGTCGAAGGCGCCGAACCCGATCAGGAATCCGAGCGGTCCCGTGACCAGCGGGACGATCACCTGCGGGTATCCGGTCTGTTCGGTCTGGAAGGCCGAGAGTCCCGATGCCTTGCGGAGCAAGACAACGAGGGCGAGGCCGAACCCCGCTCCGAGCAGGGCCCCGAGGCCCGCTCGCCACCATCCCGGTCTCTTCAGTGCCGCTGCCATGTCCTACCTTCGGCGGGGAAGCCTAATCACTCGTCATCCGCTCCCGGTCGTGCTCGTGGTTTCCGGTGTCGTGCTCGTGGCTCCCTCCGCGCTCTGATCCTGCGTCTCGACGGCGGTCGAGGCACTCTCTGGGCTGCCAGGGGTCGGCGTGATCGGTTGCTGGTGGCTGAGCCACTTGTCGAAGTCGTCCTGCGGCACCACCTTCACCAGAGCGCGCATGGTCGCGTGGCCGTAGCCGCAGAGCTCCGTGCACACGACGTTGTAGGTGCCGACCCTGTCGGGCGTCACGACCACGGTGTCGTCGACGTCGTTGCCCCCGGGGCCCTTGGGGACGAGGTCGCGCTTGATCCGCCACTCCGGCACCCAGAACGAGTGCAGGACGTCGAGGGCCGTGAGCTTCAGGTCGAGCTGGCGGTCGACAGGCACGACGAGAACCTTCGAGCTCACGACCTTGCCGTTGTCCTGTGGGTAGTTGAAGGTCCACTCGTATTGCTGCGCCGTGACGTCGATGTGCATGCCGTCCGCCGCCTGGCTCTCGATGTCGCCCAGCACGATCCAGCTGTAGATGGCTCCGAACAGGACGATGACCGTGGGGATCACCGTCCAGGTGATCTCGAGCTTCGTGTTGCCGTGGATCGGCTCGCCGTCCGATTCGTCGCCGGGCTTTGCCCGGTACTTCCAGACGCAGTAGCCGAGCATCACGAGCACGATCGAGAACACGAAGCACGACAGGATGATCATCACGTTCAGGAGCGTGTCGATGTCATCCGCCTGGGTCGACGCCTCCGTCCCGTTCCAGTGGATCTGCGTCATCGGCACCGCCGTCACGACGGTCAAAACGGCGATGGCGGCGATGATCTTTACGAGGGTGGAGCGAGTCACCGGAGCGGCATTCTATTGCTCGGTTGGGCGCCCTCCCCGGTCGGGATCTGACCTGGTGGCAGGCGACACTAGGGCGGCTTCGGAAGCTCGTCCAGCCGGCCCGCCGACGCGGCCAGGATCGTCCGGGCGACCCCCACCCAGCTCCACCTGCTCGCCGCGACCTTGCGGAGCGCCGCGAGCGCCCGGCCGCTCACCTCCGGCTCCAGCCCCAGCCACCCGTTGATGCGCTCGGCGATCGAGCGCACGGCGGTGTCGTCGAGCTCGAACGAGACCAGGCTCTTCGCTTCCGGCGGGAGCTCACCGGCCAGCGCGCGGCTCACCTCCGCCAGGCCGGAGTGGTGGGCCGACACCGGCGGGACGCCCGCCGAGGCGGCCTCGGCGGCCACCATGCCGAAGGACTCGGGGAAGGTGCTCGGGACGATCAATGCATCCATTGCGGGGACCAGGCGGCCGACCTCGTCGTGCTCGAGACGCCCCGCGAAGGACACGCTTCCGGCGGCGGCCCGCGAACTGTCGAGGTAATCGGGCGGCAGGTTGTCCAGGAAGGCCGACAGCATCTCCAGCCGTGACTCCGGGCCGCCCTCGAGGGCACGGCCACGGGCCGTGATCTCCCGGACAGCCGCCAGATCCCGCCGTTCCAACGCTGACCACAGGCGCCTCGTGGTTTCCTCGTACTCGCCGAAGCCCACGATCACGAGGCGGGCTCCGGGGTGGGCTGCGTGGACAAGCGGCCAGGCGGCGAGCAGCAGGTCGATCCCCTTTGAGACGATGAGCTTGCCGACGAACACGACGCGGGGGCCCTCGGCGCGCGCGAGCTGTTCGATCGCGTCCGCAGCCGCCTTCGGGTCCCTATCCCAGCTCGAATCGTCCGTCGCGACGTCCCTGAGCTCGGCGGCGAGCTGCAGCAGGCGGCTTTTGGCTTCGGAGCGCTCGATGGGCGCAAAGAGGTCCGTATCCACTCCCGGCGGCCCGAGGCGCGTCTTGGCGGGAAGAGCTTGGTCTCCGAGGGCCTCCCACAGGCTCGCGGCCGTGTGTCCCGAGCCGACCAGCACCCCGTCCGCCGCATCGACCCCCTCGCGTGCGTACGGTAGGAATCGCTCGGCGTGCGGCTTGACCGTGTACTCGAGCGCGGAGCCGTGGATCTTGACGGCGAACCCGAGCCCGGCCCGCGCCAGGATCACCGGTCCCATGACCAGGTGATTGGCGAGCGCGGCATCGACACCGCCGGCCTCCTCGACGACGTCGCGAACGGCCGCGACATTTGCCTCCAGGTAGGCGCCGAGCTCATCCTCGCTCAGCTCGGCGAAAGTCTTGACGCGGAAGCCCTCGTAGTCGTCGGCCACGTACACCGGCAGGAGGCCGCCGATGTCGGGGACGTATGCCGTAACGGTGCCTGTGCCGGATCCGCCGCCGGCGGACTCGATCCGAAGCCCACCGCCCGCCCAAGCTCCGACGCGATCGACCCACGGCAGCTCCGCCGCGCGGCGGTCCTGGCAGAGCAGATGGACCTCATGGCCCATCCTCGCGAGCGCCGTCGCGACGCTCGCGTTGTAGACGTTGCTCCCGGTTCCGCCGAGCAGATATCCGTGGAAGATCAGAACCTTCATGAATCACTTGCGGCGGCTTCGTCGCCTTACACGCCTGACTGGTCGCTGACGGTCCTCGCCACCACAACCGGCAGGCTAATCGCCGCCGAGGAGCCGCTGGGTAGCCAAGACGGGGTCCCGCATGTTGGTTATCGTGTCCCGCTCGCCATGAACAACCCGCGCCAGATCTACAGACTGCGGGCCCCGGCCTCCGGCCGCGAGGCGCTCACTCCGCTTCAGCAGGGCGCGGTCTATACCGACCGTGAGACGGGCGAGGAGCTCCTCCCGGTCACCCGCACGCTCCCCTTGGCGCCGTCCGACTCGGCGCTCCTGCGAAGCCCGCAGAACCTGCGCATCTGCCGCCGATGCGACCAGCTGATCGGTCTCGACATCAGCGACTGCCCGTACTGCGGCCTGCGCCAACCGGCCCTCGACGGAACGTCATGACGGCACCGAGAGGGACCCAGGAGCGGAAGGCCGGCCACTTCCGCGGGCGCTGGCTGGTGGCCGGCCTCGTCTCGGGCGCAATCGCGGCCGTTGTCGCAGCGGGGTGTGGAGGCGGCGGCACCGGCGAGGACACGACCAGCGTGTCGCTCCCGCCGGCGCCGACCACCACCAGCCCGACCCAGACAACGCAATCCAGCACCACCACTCACTCGCAGACGACGTCTTCCAGCACAGCGACTCAGCCGACGACCACCACGAGCAGCAGCACGTCCTCGACTCCGACGACGACGACGAGCAGCTCGGGCGGGGGGGGTTCCGGCTCGGGTGGAACCTCGTCCGGCGGCTCGGGCGGAGGCGGGAGCTCAGGCGGTGGATCGGGCTCAGGCGGCTCGGGCGTCAACAATGGCGGCCAGCCGGACGACAACTTCTGTCCGGACAACGCCTGCGACTAGGTCGAGCCGCCTGGGACTAGGTCGAGCGGTTCCTACTTGGTGGGCACGTAATAGGCCCAGTACAGGAGCCGTGCGTGGCTATATAGGCACTCGTAGTTGTGAACGGTCCCCACCTTCTGGTGGGCATGACTTTTCCGGACGAAGCGACGGACCTGCTCCTCGGTTGGTTTGTCCGGTGGCGAACAGTTGTCCTTCCTCCGGCTCGCACGCCACTTGTTGTCACTGGCGTTGAGATGCCGCTGATGAAAGTTGGGCGTCCACGTCGGAGAGGTAATCGCCACGATGTTGCCCTCCCTCACCGTCAGAGGCTTGGCCAGCGTGAAGGTCTCCTTTTGGCCGAGGACTCCACCGAGCTCCATCACTGGACTTTGCCGCAGGAGCTTGTAGCTCCGCTTCTTCTTGTGCTTGAGGACAGCGATGCGAGCTGTCGGCTGCTTTCCGAACTGCTCGTTGCCGAACAGTGCCCCGAGGTTGTTTCTCTGTGGATTCTTCTTGGTATTCGACGGCTTCCCGAGGTCGACTGACCAAGCGACGATCTTGCCGTCCTCTCGCGCACGGTAAGGCCGCTTCTTTCCATCAGCCACCGTCATGAAGCCCGTCACGCGGCCGATCACTTTGCAGCCCTTCGGACACGCCGGCCCCGGCGTGTGCTTCGTGTTCCCGATCACCTTCGCCCGTGACGCGTCCGCGGAGGGAATGGCGACTGCCACCAGCACCAGGGCGGCGCACAGCGCCGCGAACGCCAGCACGTAGGTCGTGCGGCGCCTGGTACCCCGGATCGTGGTTGTCCTCGTCTCGCCCATCCGATTCGTCAACACACGCGACTCCGTTGGGTTGCGGCCCCTTGCCGCGCTCACACGTAGCCCTGTGAGCCGCATAGCTTAGGGGCCTCGCCAGCCACCAAGGGGATTTGCAGCCCATTCGGGCGTGCTGAGACGGATCATCTAGGGTCCTCATCGTGACCGACGCCGTGGAGCCCGGGAACGGCCAGCACGACGGACCGGCCGCCCGCCGGACGTATGTCGAATCGGGGCTCACCGTCCTGGGGCTCGGGGCGAGCGCCGACGAGGTCGCGATCATCGAGGTCGTCGATGCCATCTACGGTCCGAGCCTGCAGGCGCTGCTCGCCGAGGGTTTCGACGGCATTCCCCACGAACCCGGCTTCGACATGTCGAAGCCGCCGCGAACCGCCGAGGAGCGGTAGTCCGTGGAGCTCCTGGACCGGACGCTCCGTGACCAGGCCGCAGCAATCGCGGGCGGCGATGCAGACCCTGGGGAGGTGCTGGAGGCGGCGCTTGGGCGGATCGAGGACCGGAATGCGGCCGTGAACGCGATCATCGAGACGTTCCCGGAGGAGTCGCGGCGGATGCTCGCCGACGCCCCCCCGGGTCCGCTCTACGGCGTTCCCGTGGCGATCAAGGACGAGTGGCCGCTGCCCTGGCGTGCCGAGCGGCTGGGCGCCGCGCAGCACATCGGACCGGCTCCGCAACCAGGCGAGTCCGGTCCCTACCGCGCGCTCCGAGACGCCGGGGCGGTGATCGTCGGCGTCGCGAACATGCACGAGTATGGATCCGGGAGTACGGGCCATATCTCCGCCTTCGGCCCGGCGCGTAACCCGTGGGACACCGAGCGCGTCACAGGCGGGTCGTCCAGCGGGCCCGCGGCGGCGGTCGCGGCCCGCATGGTCGGGGGAGCGGTTGGTGCCGACGGCGTGGGCTCGATCCGCTATCCGGCCGCCTACTGCGGGCTCACCGGCCTCAAGCCCACCTTCGGGCGATCGACCATGCAGGGACACCACGTTTCGCAGACGACCACGATCGTCTCGGGGCCACTGTGCCGCGACGCCGCCGACTGCCGGCTTCTCGGCGGCGTCCTGTTCAGCGAGGTGCTCGCGACCGGCGACGCGCACGGGATGCGGATCGGCATCGTCCCGGGCGACCTCTGGGATGACAGCCAACCGGCCGTGCGGGAGGCCTGCCAGTCGGCGCTCGAAGTGCTCCGTGATGCGACCGGATCTACAGTCGAGGAGGTGGATTTCGATGGCCGCGCGCACGTTCTGATCGCGTCGATTCTGATCGGCCAGACGGAGGATCTGGCGAACGTCACGCCGGATCGGATCGAGGCACTTGGGGAGGACGTGAGCATCATCGCCCGGGCACTCCTGCGCTACCGCATGCTGATCCCGGGCGTCGCGATCGCGAAGGCGCAACAGGTGCGCACAGTGGTCCGCCGCTCGCTCGCGGAGCTGTTCGAACACGTCGACGTCCTCGCGTGGCCGACGGTCGCGGCTCCCGCTCCCCTGCTCGACGACACCTCGGTCGAGCTTCCGTCCGGCGTCTATCCCGCCGACTACGTGAATGTGCGCCACGGCGGCATTGCGAACCTCGCGGGCGTGCCGGGGATCAGCGTCCCGGTCGGGCGCACTCCGGAGGGTTTGCCGGTCGCGTTGCAGCTGCTGTCTGCGTGGGGGCGAGACGAGCTCCTGCTCGATGCGGCGGAGGCGCTGGAGCGGGCCACCGATCGCGATTGGGTGGACGCAACGCCCGCCTTGGCCACCGCATAGCACCTCCTATCCTGCGCGCGATGCCGGCGATCGAGGCAAGAGGGCTGGAGCGCGCCTTCGAGGGCGGCGTTCAGGCGGTTGCCGGCGTCGACCTCGAGGTGGCCGACGGAGAGATCTACGCGTTCCTCGGCCCCAACGGCGCCGGCAAGACCACGACGGTTCGGATGCTCACCACGCTGCTTCGACCGACAGGCGGCAGCGCGCACGTGGCGGGGTACGACGTCGTCGCCGAGGCCGCGAACGTGCGGCGGGCCATCGGCGTGGCGCTCCAGGAGGCCGCGCTCGATCCCCTGATGACGGGGCGGGAGCTCATCCGCCTGCAGGCGACGCTCCACGGGCTCGGGCGCCAAGAGGGCCGCCAGAAGGCCGACGCCCTGCTCGAGCGCGTGGACCTCGTGGACGCCGCCGACCGCCAGGTGGGCACCTACTCAGGCGGGATGCGGAGGCGGCTCGACCTCGCGTCGGCGCTGGTCCACGAGCCGAGGGTCCTCTTCCTGGACGAGCCGACCACCGGCCTGGATCCGGTTAGCCGGCGGACGATCTGGGAGGAGGTCGAGCAGCTCAATCGAGAGGGAACAACGGTGTTTCTCACGACGCAGTACCTCGAGGAGGCCGATCAGCTCGCCGACCGCGTGGGGATCATCGACTTCGGGCGGATCGTCGCCGAGGACACCCCGGCGCGGCTGAAAACGGGCATCGGTCATCCACACCTCGAGATCCGGCTGCGCGACGACGGTGCCGAGCGCGCGCAGGAGATCGTCGTCCAGTTCGGGAAGCCGCTGCCGAGCAAGGATGGCGCAGTACTGGTCGAGCTCGAGGGCGGGGCATCGGGGGTAGCCGCGGTGGTGAGAGCACTCGATGACGCCGGGCTCACCGTCGAGTCGTTGGACCTGGTCGAGCCGACCCTCGACGACGTCTTCCTCGAGAAGACCGGGCACCACCTGGAACCGGACGAGCGAGCCGAGGATGGCGAGCGGGTGAGAAACGAGCCCGGGCGCCCGTCCGGAACGGGCGCGGCTGGTTTCGAACCAGAGACTGGCGAGGTGGAGTGACCGCCACCGATCTGCGAGTGATCGCCGCGCTCGGCGCGCGCTCGGTGAAGCAGACGTTCCGCCGCCCGCAGCTGATGGCGCCGATCATCATCTTTCCGTCGATCCTGCTCGCGATCCAGACTGCGGGTGCCGGGCGAGCGGTCGATCTTCCCGGCTTCCCGGATGTCCAGAACTTCCTGAGCTTCATGCTCGCCGGGGCGATGATCCAGTCGACGCTGCTCGCCGGCAACAGCGGCGGGATCGCGCTCGCCGTCGACATCGAGATGGGCTTCACGGACCGGCTGCTGGCGGCGCCGATCTCCCGGTTTGCGATCGTGCTCGGGCGCCTCGCCGGCACCGCCGCCCTCGCTGGACTGTCGGCCCTGTGGTTCATCGTCGTCGGGCTGATCTTCGGGGCGAGCATCCAGGAGGGGGTCCCCGGTGCGCTGCTGATGATCTTCTTCGTCGTGCTGTCCGGCGTCGCGTTTGGGGGGATCGGTGCGTCGGTGGCGCTGCGGACGGGGAGCGCATCGGTGGTCCAGGGCCTCTTCCCCATCGTCTTCGTGATCCTGTTTCTCTCCTCGGCGTTCTTCCCCGACACGCTGATGCTCGAGCCCGCCGCGAGCATCGCCAGATACAACCCGCTGAGCTTCATCGTCGAGGGGATCCGGGACCCGGTCATCTCGTCGGTCACCTGGAGCGTGTTCGGGAAGGCGATGGGCGCGCTCGCGCTCGTCGGCGCGATCGGGATCGGACTGAGCGCCTTGGCGCTGCGACGGCGGCTGCGGACGGGCGGCTGATGGGCTGGCGGGCTGACTTTGAGTCGGTCTCGGCGCTGATGCGCCGGGCCGCGAACGAGCTGCTGCGCGTGCCGGGCGCGGCGATCCCGGGCGTGCTCGCACCAACCATCTTCTTCCTCGGCCTCACCGCGGTGTTCGGCAGCCTCGTCGACCTGACCGGGTTTCCCACCGACTCGTACCAGAGCTGGTTGATCCCGATATCGATGCTTCAGGGGGCCGGGTTCACCGGCGCCGCCACAGGCGTGAACCTCGCACGTGACATCGAGCAGGGATGGTTCGACCGCCTGCTCGTCTCCCCTGCCCCGCGGCCGGTGATCCTTGCGGGACTGGTGCTTTCGGCGGCGCTGCGGTCGCTGATCCCGGCGACCGTGCTGCTCGCCGTGGGCTTCGCGATCGGCGTGCACTGGCCCGGGCTTCCGGGACTGCTGATCGCGGTCTTCTGCGTGATGTGCATGGGCACCATCGCCGCGTGCTGGGGGACGACCCTGGCCCTGCGTTACCGCTCCCAGTCGGCGGCGCCGCTGATGCAGGCGGGCATGCTCCTCATCATCCTCACCACAACCGCCTACGCGCCGCTCGCCCTCCTGACTGGGTGGCTGCATACCGTCGCCCGCTGGAACCCGGTGACGCAGATCGTCGAGGCGGCGAGGCAGGGCTTCGTCGGCGGCGTGACATGGGGCGACACATGGCCGGGCCTACTGGCGCTGGCCGGGCTACTGGCGGTCCTGGCCGCCCTGGCACTACGAGGCATGCGCCGAACGGCGGTCTGACGCGTTTCGCCCCACTCGCCACCAACTCCAGCGATGGTCGAAAAACGTCAGCTATGCGGACGAAATCCATCCATCGCGGACAGGTCATTTGAGCGGGCGCGCTCGAGCAGCGTCTGGACCTCGGTGATCACACCGTCGGGGTCGGACGCGACGTCGTAACCGGTGACCCGCACCGGGTCCCATCCGTGCGCTCGGAGCAACCGGTCGCGACGCCGGTCGTTGCGAAATGCCCTCCGAGTGCCGTGGGTCTCCCAGGAATCCACCTCGACCACGACCCGCTCGCGGTGCCAGACGAAATCGCATTGCATCTCCTCACCGGGGATCGCCATCCAGGCGTTGACCTCCGGGGCGGGCAAGCCAGTCCTTCGGGCAAGTAGAAGAAATCGCTTTTCGAGGCTGCTCTTCGTGCGGTCGAGCCCCAGACCGTCGACTTCGAGCGCGGCACGTAGACGCGTGGCACCGGGTTGCGACCGGCGGCGCACCAAAAGCTCCTCGGCCGCCCGCATGTCCAGTAGACCCTCCATTTCCGCGCGGTTGCACGCGCTGTCCAACACATTGGGCGGCGTGGTGGCGGCGACCCCGAGCAGCGTCGCCGCGACGCTCGTGCAGGAGATCCCATGTACTTCGTCGCGGTCTTGAGGCGCGAGGCGCATGGAGCGGTGGGCCCTGATGCCGGCCCTGGCCACGCTCGTCCTACGCGCGACGGTCACGTGGACTCGGCCGGCGCGGGCGTTGAGCAGCCCGTGGAGCGTCGCGGCCGACTGATGCGAGAGCAGGGCTCCCTCACCACAGGCAAGTACGGCGGCCATCCACCTGCCCTTGATGGTCACATCCGGTCGGCCAACCGCATAGACGCCCTGGTGGATCCGATGAAGCCGCCCGGCCGCGACGCGCTCCCGCACGGCGCTCGCGCTGAGCCCGATCGAAAGGAGCTGCCAGAGCGCGATGACTCCGTGTTGTTCCCTTGCTATTGCCACGATCGTGCGGTCAATGAGCCGCCTCGCTGAGCGATGGTCGGATTTCGACAACATGGCGGACGTTTTTCGACCATCGTTGGCCATGGGGCGATGGTGGCAGTGAAAACGTCACGAGTGGGCCGCACCCTGGAACGAAATACCGGCCGAGATGTGACTGCAGACGCACGACCACCGGTACGGCCTCCCCTACGTGCCTGGCGGGGGGTGGTGAACGGTTCGGGCGGCCTGGCCGGGGGTGGTGAACGGTTCCGGCGGCCGGGCCGGGCCGTTAACGGTTCCAGGCCTACGGCACGGCGCATCGACTTGCCCATGAGCACAGGGCGAAGCCGTCATGCTGGCGGTCGGGTGCCGACGGAGTCCCGACGACCTTGTTGCCGCTCGTCAGGAGCATCCGCTCCGAGGACCTCAGGCCCGCCGCGCGGCCGTTGACCCGAGCGCGATTGAAGGTCGTTCTGGAGAGGTTCGGCAGGTCGGCGAAACCAGCGCCGGTGCCGATGATGACGGGCGTTTCCTGGATCCACTCCGCCGTCGCGTGGGTGGAGTTGTAGGGAATGGTCCTTCTGAACGTCTGGTTCCGAGTGACATTCCGCAGCGTGATACGCCATACGTCCGCGTTCTTGACGCTCTCCGAGATGTTCGCGTGCATGTGGTCGCCCGGGCGAACCCTGATCTTGCTGACCGTGAGGGACGGGCCCGGGATCACCTCCCACCATGCCGAGTAGGAGGCCTTGCCGGACCTGGAGACGTCCTGCTCGGTGCCGGTCTGGATCAGCGTCGCGTCGCCGACATTGCACTTTGCGTCCACGCAGCCCCCGCCGACGCCGATCCAGGTCGAAGACGACTCGGCCCTGCCCTTCTTGTGCTGGCTGGCCCTTGGGACCCTCCAGTCGCCGGCGATGGAGTGGAACAGAGTGCCGCCCTGCTCGAGAGTGCCCTGGTTGTAGCCGTACCAGTTGCTGCTCTTGTTGGCATTCGCCCGCGCGCCGGGCACGACGTGCACGACGTCACCGTGGGCATCGGGCACCGCGGATGCCGACGCAGGCATCCAGGCGGCCGACAACGCTATCGCCAGCGCGCACCCCGCCACTCTTCCTTTGAGCTTGGAAAACATCGCCTCCTCCCAGCGGGACCGTACCCGCTCGGTTTCGGGCTATGCGCCGCTCGCTACTTGTAGCGGTAAGTGATCCGACCCCGGTCGAGGTCGTAAGGCGAGAGCTCGATCTTCACGCGGTCCCCCGGCAGAATGCGGATGTAGTGGCGGCGCATCTTCCCGGAGATGTGTCCCAGGACCTCGTGGTCGTTGTCGAGCTTGACCTTGAACATCGTGTTGGGCAGGGCCTCTGTGACCTCGCCCTCCATCTCGATCTTTTCCTCTTTGCCCATCGGCGGCAAGAGGGTAGCGGACGTCACTAGCGCCCCTTGAATGTCGCCTTTCCCGGCCCCTCGGCGAGGAACGACTTGACCGCCCCCTGAAGATCCTCCGTCTCGAACAGACTCCCGGCAACCTCTGGCGTCACCCGATCGGCCTCCTCAACCCCACCCTTTAGATAGGCCCGCACCATGCGCTTCGTGGCGGCATGCGCCTTGGTCGGCCCTTCCGCCAGACGCCGCGCGAACCGCATGCCCTTCTCGAGCAGCTCGTCGTCGGCGACGACGCGGTTGATCACGTTCCAGCGCTCGAGCGTTGCCGCGTCGTACATGCCGCGCGTCATCACGAACTCGCGCGCCCGAGCCGGCCCGGCCCGCTCCGCCATGCGCTGGGTCCCGCCCGCACCTGGGGTGAGGCCCACGACCGCCTCAACGAGCCCGAACGTAGCCGACTCCGTCGCCCAGAACATGTCGCAGCCCAGGGATACCTCGAGCCCCGCGGTCAGGCACAGGCCGTGTACCAGGGCGAGCGTCGGAATGGGCAGTGCCTCGATGCGCTTGACGGCGCCGAGAAGCTGGCCGAAGCCGGCGATCTCGTGGGTCCCGTCGCCGCTCTCGAGCGCGTCAACCACCCGCTGGAAGACGTTCACATCCGCGCCGCCGGTGAACGCCTCGCCCTCGGCACGCCACACGAGCGCACGCGCGTCGGACCCCTCAACCTCGTCCAGGCACGCCATGAGCGACTCATAGGTGTGAGGCCCGAAGAGGTTCAGCGGCGGGTCCTCGAGGACCATCGCGGCGATAGCGCCGTCGCGCTCGAGCCGGACGGGGGCATCAGCCATCGGCGCCTCGAATCTTGTCCGCCGCGGCCGCGATCTCGTCGGCATCTCCCTCACTCGGCACCCACGGGAGCTCCAGGGGATCGTCCTCATAGCGCGGAACCACGTGGAGGTGGAAGTGGAAGACCGTCTGCCACGCCGCGGCGCCGCACGAGTTGAGGACGTTGAAGCCGTCGGGCTCCAGCGCCGCCTTCACCTTCCGGGCGAGCCGGCGGGCGGCGACGATCGTCCGCTCAAGATCCTCGTCGGAGATCTCGAAGAGATCGGCGGCGTGCTGTCGCGGGACGACGAGTGCATGCCCGCGCGTGGCCGGGTTGATGTCCATGAACGCAACCGTGTGCTCGTCGGAGTCGACGACCTGCGCCGGCACGTCGCCGGCCACGATCCCGCAGAACAGGCAGTTGCTCCCTTCCACAGGTCCTCTAGGCCGGTGCCGTACGGCGCCGGCAGCAGCATGTGTCGTTCATGGGGATGGTGAGCTTATCCCTCGGCCCGGGACATCAGCTGCCGGGCGAACGCGACAGCGTCGTCACGACCGCTGACCTCCCCCGCGTAGACCGCTCCCTCGACCTCACCGATGATGTGTCCGAGCTCCGGGCCTGGGTCGATCCCGAGCTCGGCGGCGAGCTCGTCACCCGGAATCGGCGAGCGCGGCGGCCCGTCCCGCCGCCAGTCGAGCGCGGAGGCGAGCATCTCGCGCGCGAGGTCCAAATGGGCGCGAACCATCTCCGGCCCAGCGATCGGGCCCTGCCCGCGCGCGGCCAGGCGATCGGCGACGGTCAGCAACGTCACATCGGCGCTGACCGGGTCGGTGTCGCGGAGGTACTCGTACTCCCGCCGCCGTGGGAGCGGCCGCTCCCGCGCGAGGAACCCGAGCCGGAGGTGATGAAGGGTCAGGTCCTGAAGGTGCCTGGTGAGCCGCCGGCTCGCCTTCAGCCGCCGGATGAGACCCCCGACGATTCGCGCCCCCTCCCGATCGTGGCCGATGAAGGTGATGTAGTCGCCATGGAGGCCCCTGGTTGCGGGCTTCCCGATGTCGTGAACGACGGCGCCGAGCCGGAGGGCACCCCCCCGCGTGAGCTCGTCCGCAAGCGGTTCGGCGAGCAATGCGGCGATCTCCGGCGCTCGCTCCCCGGCGTAGCGATCCAGGTCGGACTCCACCTCCAGCAGACGCCGCAGGACCTCCATCGTGTGGCCGTAGACGTCCAGATGGTGATTCGGGTTCTGCTCGACACCCCGAAGCGCCTCGAGCTCCGGGAGCACCGCCGCAGTGGCGTCGAGCTCGCCCATGAGCTCGAGGCCGCGGATCGGATCGGGTCCGGTGATCAGCAGGCGGAGCTCGGCCAGCTGCCGCTCGCCCGCGGGATCGGCCGCCCGGTCGGCGCTCGAACGGGCCAGCTCGACCGTCCGCGGCTCGAGGTCCAACTTGAGCACCGACGCCAGCCGAGCCGCGCGCAGCACCCGGAGGGGGTCGTCGCCGAAGCTTCGGTCTGACGTGGCGCGCAGGATCCGAGCATCCAGATCCGCTAGCCCGCGGCGCGGATCGATCGGGGCGATACCTGGGTCGGCCAGCGGCACCGCCACCGAGTTGATCGTGAAGTCCCGCAGCGCGAGGTCCGCTTCGATCGCACCCCCCCGCATCGAGGTGATGTCGACATGCCAGCCGGGGCCGAGCGCCCGCCAGGTCCCGAACTCCTCGGAGAGGCTGAACGCGACCCCGCCAACCGCGCTCGATATCTCGCGGGCCGCCGCGCCGGCCTCGCCGGCGACCACGAGGTCCACATCGACGACGTCGCGTCCGAGCGCGGCGTCGCGAACGGCGCCCCCCACGATCCAGACGTCATCCCGCGCCCCGAGCGGCTGCCTCGCGGCGCGCACGGCGGGCGCGGCGGCGAGCGAATCGGCAAGCGGAGCGCTCACGGGCGCTCCGCGCCATTGGGCCGTCGATCGACGTAAACCCGCGGCACCCGCGGGGAGATGCCACATGTCACCTCGTAGTTGATCGTGTCGAGGCGTCTCGCAACCTCCTCGCACAGGATCCGCGAGTCTCCCTGGGCCCCGATGAGGGTCGCCCGTGCTCCCGGGCTCACCCGCGTCGCCGGCCCGAGCTCGATGGTCACGTTGTCCATCGACACGGTTCCCACGAGCGGGACGCGGTGGCCGTCCACGAGCACGTCCGCATTGTTGGTCAATCCTCGCCGCACACCGTCTCCGTAGCCGATCGGCAGCACGCCCACGAACGTTTCCACGGGCGCGCGCCAGCGCCGGCCGTACCCGGCGCTGTCCCCCACCTCGAAGCGCTTGACGTCGGCGACGTAGGAACGCAGCTCGAGCGCGGGCTCCAGCTCCTGCTCGTACGGATCGTCGCCGAAGGGATCGAGCCCGTAGATCGCGACGCCACATCGGACCATGTCGAAGTGGGCGGCACGGTCGCGCAACGTCGCGGCACTGTTGGCGGCATGAACAAGCACCTCGGGATGATCTGCTCGCACCCGCTCCACCAACACACTGAAGCGCTCGAGCTGCCGGTCGAAGAAGTCGGAGGCCCGCTCGTCCGCGGTGGCGAAGTGCGTCCAGAATCCCGCCAGCTCGAGTCGCTCGTCGCGTGCCGCCGCCTGGAGAACGTCCAGGACGGCCTCGGCGTCGCGCTCGCCGAGCCTGCCCATGCCGGTGTCGTACTTCACGTGGACGCGCGGTCGCACCCCTCGCTCCACGCCTCGCGCGGCGGCCCTGTTGACGTGCTCGGGCCTCCAGATCGCGATCTCGGAGCGTGCGTCGAGGGCCAGGTCGAGCTCGGAATCTGTTAGCGCGCCCATCGTCAGCAGTTGCGCGTCCGCGAAGTGGGCGCGTAACTCCGCCGCCTCGTCCGCCGCTGCCACGGCCAGCCAGGTCGCGCCTCCGGCGATCGCCGCGCGAGCGCATTCCACCGAGCCGTGGCCGTAGCCGTCGGCCTTCACGACCGCACACAGGCGCGCGCCGACCTCCAGCTCGCGCGCCAGCCGTGCGCAGTTTCGCTCCACCGCGCCGACGTCCACCTCGGCGACGGACCGGCGGTCCGGGACGGTCATGCGGACAGGGCCGAGGGCAGCGCCGAGATCACGTCCGTCGCGATCACGGACTCGGTTGCGCCGATACGCTCGGCCGCGATGCGGCCGGCCCGCTGGTTCGCCTGGACGCCGGCGCAGGCGGCCGCGAACGGCTCCAGGCCGCGGGCGAGCAACGCGCCGATCGTCCCGGACAGCACATCGCCCGTACCCGCCGTGGCGAGGGCCGGCGCACCACCGGCCGCGACGGCGAGACGGTCGCCATGCGCGACGATCGTGTCGTCTCCCTTCAGCACCACGGTCGCGCCGCTACGTTCCGCCGCCTCGCGAGCCGCCGCGAGGCGGTGCGCCCCGATCGCGCTCGACTCGCGCTCGAGCAAGCGGCCGAGCTCGCCTGCGTGTGGAGTGAGCACCGTCGGCGCATTCCGCTCGGCGATCAGGTCCAGTCGCCCGGCGTGTGCGTTGAGGCCGTCCGCATCGACCAGGAGCGGGGCCGCGACTCCGCGAGCGAGCTCCCGCGCAAGCTCCAGCGAGTCTTCGTCCCGGCCGAGGCCGGGTCCGAGTACTACGGCCGCGGCGCGCTCCCCCGCGGCCAGGATGTCGTTGGCCGAGGAGCCGGCGAGACGTCCGGCGGCACCCTCGTACCCGCGCGACATGACCTCGGTCAGCTTGACCTCGAAGATGTGTTCGAGGTCCGCCGGGACCGCGACCGTCGCGTAACCGGCACCGACTCGGATCGCCGCCGACGCCGCCATGCACACGGCGCCGGTGAGGCCCCTCGAGCCGCCGATCACGAGCACCTCGCCGGAGTCGAACTTGGTGGAGTTGGCAAGGCGGTGCGGAGCCATCTCGAGCACCGCGTCGCGGATCACGCCGCCCGCGGGCTGCGACGGCGCATCGGGGCGGATCCCGATATCGGCAACCCGCACCTCGCCCGATTTAGCCTTCCCGGGGAAGATCCAGTGCCCGAGCTTGGCCGCGTGGAAGCTGACCGTCACGTCAGCGTCAACCGCGACGCCCTCCACCTCGCCGCTCGAGGCGTCGACACCGGACGGGATGTCGGCGGCCACGACGGGGGACCCGGAGGCTTTGATCGCCGCGATAGCCGCGTCGGCTGGCGCTCGTGGAGCGCCCGAGAATCCGGTGCCGAAGATCGCGTCGACGACCGCGCCCGACCCCGTGAGCGCCTCGTGCAGGCCGTCGGCGCCCACCTCGCGCACCGAGCCGTCGAAGAGCTCGAGGTTCGCGGTCGCGTCCGGCGATAGCTCGCCGGGCGGCCACAGCAGCAGGACGTCGACCTCGTACCCAGTCGCTGCCAGGTGCCGGGCCGCAACGAGGCCATCGCCCGCGTTGTTGCCCTTGCCGCACACGATGCGCACCGGCCCCTGGGCCGCCACGTCGCGCACCGCCTCGGCAACCGCCTCGCCGGCGGTCTCCATCAGCTCGAGCGAGGGCACTCCGTGCTCCTCGATCGCCCACGAGTCCGCCGCCCGCATCCCTGCGGCGTCATAGAGCGGTTCGAGCCAGCTCTCCATGCCGGCGCAGACTAGTGCTGATGCGGAACGGCGAGGACCACGGCAGCGGCGGTGTCGTCGGTGTGAGTCAACGCGACCTGGAGCGCGATTCCGCGCTCGCCGGCCAGCTCGGCCGCGCGGCCGTGGAGGACGAGCCTCGGTGGCGTGTTGCCCCCTCCCCACACCTCCACCTGGCGAGGAGCCACAGGGGCCCCCAGCGCCTTGATCGCGGCTTCCTTGGCCGCGAAGCGCACCGCGAGATGCCGGGCGGGGCGGCGGCGGGCCGCGGCGAAGTCGAGCTCCGCCGCGGTGAAGAGCCGCTCCGCCAGGCGCGGGCGGCGGTCGAGGGCGCGTTCGAGCCGGCCGATGTCGACGAGGTCGAGACCGAGGCCCGGCTCCGACATCCCTACTTCACTCCCACGACGAATCGCGCCGTGCTGCGGTCGCCGTCGCGCGCGGTCCCCACCAGCAGGTACTCGAGTTTCTGCAGATACGGCTTCGCCGCGATGTAGTCGGGATCGCTCGCCGACCCGCCCTTCTCCGCAACCACGAAGAACGGAGTCAGCGAAAGGAAGGCAAGTGGCGAGGAGTCGCTTCCCAGGGCGTCAACTGCTGCCTGAAAGGTGGAATCGTCGCTCAGCGGCTGCTTCGGATCGAGAGCCTCCTCCCCGGGCTGCCCCGAGCCGAGCGCCGCCACGACCTGATCGCCGAACTGCCCGATCTGGATCGCCTGCGGGGACTCGGGTGCAGAAGCCGAGAAGCCCTCGTCCGCGCCCTTGGGTGGCGGCCCGAGCTTCGCGTCCGCGTCCTGCTCGAAGCGCTTGTGGAATGCGTCGATCGCCTTCGAAGACGCATCAGGGTCGTCGCTGCCCACGACGCCACCGATCGCGATCGTCTGCTCGCTGGTTCCGCTCACGAACGCGTGGCCGTTGTGCATCCACGGCAGAACATCCTTCGGATCGACACCGGTGAGGCGCTTGATCCGATCCTCGACGGCTGGAATCTGCAGCGCCCCTGCCGCACCGAGCGCATCGCCGAGGACGCCACCGACGTTCTGGAGTCCGACCGAAAGCCATGCATCCGCCGGCGATTGCCCCACCAGATCGCCGCCGTCCAGCTGCGCGACCACTCCGGTCGGCAACGAGACATCGACGGTCGCAGTGTCCGGCGTCGCCGAAACCGAAAACGTGACCGGTCCGTTCGCGAGCGTTTCAAGCGCGCTCTTCAGAGCCGTCGCCTGAAGCGGATCGGTCGTGAGGGCGGACAGCGCGTCACCTGCCTGCGTGCCGTCCGTATAGCCGAACGCGAGGTTGTCGTCGGGCAAAGCCGAGGAGGCTTCATGGAACACGCTGGAATCAGCGAGCGAGTCGCCCTTCGAGGCATCCACGGCCGCCTTGAACTCGTCGAGCGTGCCCACGGCCAGAAAGTCGTCAAGGATGCCGAGGGCGACGCAGCAACCCTCGCCGGCGACGCGGAAATAGTCGACGCCGTTGTAGGTGGCGTCCGTCACGGCGTCGGGGAATGACGACGTGAGCTTCTCTAGGAAGTCTTGCGCGACTCCCGAGTCCGTGGTCTCGAGGATGGCGGCAAAACGAGAGCTGCTACGGAACGATGGGAAGTAGATCGCGGCCCGCTCGCCGAGCCAGGGAGCAATGTCGTCCTCGTAAGTGACGCCCGCGTCGTCAGAGGCGAATTCCGCATCAAGTTGTTGCACGACGGCGCCGCCAGGATCGTCGATGCCGCCGATGCGCGAAGAGAGCGATTCGATCGCGTCGCGCTGCTCGCCCTCGGGCCGGACCACCGATTCGACGTACACCGGTGCATCTGCCGGCACCAGCGAGGCGAGGTCGTCGCCTCCGCCGCCGCCTCCACCGCCGCAGCCGGCGACCAGGAGCACCGCGAACGCGGCGAGCGCGATCGCCGCGCGGCGCGTCACTCGACGGTCACGGTCTTGGCGAGGTTGCGGGGCTGGTCGACGTTCAGATCGTTGAACCGGGCCACGTAGTAGGCGAGGAGCTGAAGCGGGAGGATGGCGAGGATCGGTTGGAGCACCCAGTCGGTCCTGGGCACGTAGATGGTCTGGTCGGCGACCTGCTCGACCTCGGTGTTCCCCTCCGTTGCGATCGCGATCACGTCCGCCCCTCGGGCCCGGACCTCGGCGACGTTCGAAAGGACCTTCTCGAGGATGGGGCTGTCGGTCGCGACGCACACGACCGGCGTCGACTCGTCCAGCAGGGCGATCGGGCCGTGCTTCATCTCGCCGGCCGCGTAGGCGTCGGTCGGGATGTAGGAGATCTCCTTCATCTTGAGCGCGCCCTCCAGGCAGATGGGTAGCCCGATGTTGCGCCCCAGGTAGAGGAAGAACTCGCGCTTGGCATGGGACCGGGCGATCGCTCGGACCCGATCGTCGACCGAGGTGATCGTCTGTCCGATCTTCGAGGGGATGCCCCTGAGCTCCGTTACGACCTCGGCGATCCTCTCCCGCGGCCATGCCCCCCTGGTCTGCGCCAGCCACAGCCCCAGGAGGTACATCGCGGCAGTCTGCGCCGTGAAGGTCTTCGTCGCGGCGACGCCGATCTCGAGCCCGGCCCGCGTGAAGAGGACGGAGTCGGCGTCGCGGGTCGCCTGGCTACCCATGATGTTGGTCACCGCCATCACATGGGCGCCGCGCTCGCGCGCCAGCCGCATGGCGGCCAGCGTGTCCGCGGTCTCGCCGGACTGCGTGATGCCGACGACGAGGTCGTTCGGCCCGACCACGGGGTCGCGGTAGCGGTACTCGGACGCGATGTCCATCTCGACGGGGATCCGCGCCCACTGCTCGATGGCGTAGCGGCCGACGAGGCCCGCGTGATAGCTGGTGCCGCAGGCAACGATCACGATGCGCCGCAGCCCCTTGACGAACTCGGGCTCGAGCTCGAGCTCCGACAGGTCGACCCGGTCGCTCTCCGGCAGTCGGTCGGCGATCGTCTCGGCGACCGCATCCGGCTGCTCGTGGATCTCCTTGAGCATGAAGGTCGAGTAGCCACCCTTCTCCGCAGCCTCCTCGTCCCAGGTCACCTCCTCGACCTCGCGTTCGACCGGAGTCCCGCCTACCTCGACGATCCGGGCGCCATCGGGCGTGACCGTGACGATCTCGCCGTTCTTCAGCCCGAGGACGTTGCGAGTGTGGATCAAAAAGGCGGGAATCGCGGAGGCGACGAACGTCTCGCCGGAACCGATGCCGACGATCAGCGGACATTCCTGCCGCGCGGCGACGAGCGTGTCGGGGTGCCCGGCGTGCATCGCCACGAAGGCGTAGTGACCGCGGAGCTCGGCGAATGCCGCCCTGACCGCTTCGGTGAGATCGCCGTCGTAGTGCTTCTCGATCATGTGGGCGACGATCTCGGCGTCGGTCTCAGACGTGAACCCGTGGCCGGACTCGATGAGCTCGCGGCGAAGCTCGGTGTGGTTCTCGACGATGCCGTTCAGGACGATGTGGACATCTCCGGTGCAGTCGCCGTGCGGGTGCGCGTTCTCCTCCGTGACACGTCCGTGCGTCGCCCAGCGGGTGTGGCCCAAGCCGATGGTCGCCGGGGGCGTCGCGACCGCGACGCCGCCTTCCGCCGAGACCGGCCGGTCCGCGTCAAGGCCGATTGCCTCGCGGAGATTGGCGAGGTTCCCGACCGCCCGAACGGTCTCCACGTGTCCGTCCGTGAGCAGCGAGATGCCCGCCGAGTCATACCCGCGGTACTCGAGCTTCTCGAGCCCGGCTACCAGCAGGTCACGGCAGGGACGGCCCCCGACATATCCGACAATGCCGCACATAAGAGGCGAGTAAGAGTACCCGGGCGTTACGCCAGCTCTTTGGAGATGAGGTTCACAAGACGCTCGCAGACCTGCTCGCTCTCCTCGGCGGTCGGGGCCTCGACCATCACGCGGATCAATGGCTCCGTGCCCGACGGGCGGACGAGTACTCGGCCCCGGCCCTCCAGCTTGGCGTTCTCGTCATCCACCGCCTTCCAGACTGCATCGGCGTCGTCGATCGCGCCGCGGTCGGCGATCTCGACGTTCCGCAGAACCTGCGGCAGCTTTCGCATCGGGACCGCGGCGTCGAGTGGAGCGTCGCCGAGGGCGCGCATCACCAACAGCGCCGCGGCGATGCCGTCGCCCGTGGGCGCGTACTCGGACCAGATGATGTGCCCGGACTGCTCGCCGCCCAGCGACCAGCCCCGGTCCTCGAGCTGGGCGGCAACGTGGCGGTCGCCGACCGGCGTGGTGGCGACGTCGATCCCGGCGTCGCGCATCGCGCCATGAAACCCGTAGTTGCTCATGACCGTCACGACAACGCCACCGCCCAGTGCGGAGTTCCGGGCGAGGTGCGTGGCGCAGAGCGCGATGAGCTCGTCTCCGTCCCGCACAGTGCCGGAGGAGTCGACCGCGATCACGCGATCGCCGTCGCCGTCGAACGCGAAGCCAATCTCCGCGTCCCCCGCGCGAACCGCGGCGGCAAGGGACTCAGGATGCGTCGACCCGCAGTCCTCGTTGATGTTGCGCCCGTCGGGCTCGTCCGAGAGGACCTCGACCGTCGCGCCAAGCCGCTCGAACACGATCGGGGCCGCGCGGTAGGTCGCACCATGGGCGCAGTCGAGAACGACGCGTCTCCCGGACAGGTCGAGCTGAAACCTGGAGGTGAGCTCGCGGAGGTAGTCGTCCAGCGCGCCCTCCAGCGTCCTCACACGCCCGACCGCCGGGCTCGCCGCACCCCTTTCGGCGACGTGAGCCTCGATCCGGCGCTCGAGCTCGTCGCTCAGCTTGCGCCCATCGCGACCGAAGAACTTGATCCCGTTGTGCTCCCACGGATTGTGGGATGCCGAGACGACCGCCCCGAGATCCAAGCCGAGCCTGCGAACAAGAACGGATGCCGCGGGGGTCGGGAGCACGCCGCCGAGCAGGGCATCGCCGCCGCCCTCGGCAATGCCAGCCGCCAGCGCCGCCTCGAGCATGGGCCCTGACTCGCGCGTGTCCCGCACGATCAGCACCTGGGGCCGCCGGCGCTCCACCTCGCTTGCGGCCGCGCGGCCCAGAGAGAGCGCCAGCTCTGCCGTCAGCTCCGTGCCGGCGACGCCGCGAACGCCGTCGGTGCCGAAGAGCTTTGTCGAGTTCATGAGCCGCCCGGCGCGGCGCCGGCGTGCAGCCGCACTAGCGCTTCGAGAACTGAGGCCTCTTGCGCGCCTTCTTCAATCCAGCCTTGCGTCGCTCCTTGGCGCGAGCATCGCGCGTGAGCAGGCCGCGCTTCTTCAGGTCGCCGCGAAGCTCGGGGTCGATCTCGGTGAGCGCCCGCGCGATGCCGTGACGCACGGCGCCGGCCTGGCCGCTGATGCCGCCGCCATGGACGCGGACGCGCACGTCGACCTTGCCCTCATATCCCGAAGTCAGGAGCGGCTGGCGGACGAAGGTCTGGTGCTGATGGCGCGGGAAGTATTCCTCGAGGCGGCGCCTGTTGATCTCGAACTCGCCGGTGCCCGACCGCAGGACAACCCGCGCGATCGAGGTCTTGCGCTTGCCGGTCGCCTGGATGCGCGCGTCGCTCTCCAGCTCGACGGCCGCCTCCCGCGCGGGCTCCGGCTCCTCGCCGGCCTCTGCAGTCGCCTCGGCCTCGGCGCGGGCGCGCTCCTCAGCCTCCGCCTCGAGGCGGGCGCGTTCCTCGGCGCTCAGCTCGCGCTCGGGCTCGATCGAGATCGGCTCTAGCTCGGCACCCGGGGGCACGTCCTTGGCGGCCTGCTTGGGCCGCTCCTCGGCCTGGGGTGGCTGCGCCTCTCCCTTGGCCGGCTCTGCGTCCTGCTCGGACTCGGCCGGCTCTGTCTCGGCCTGGGCGGGCTCTACCGGAGCCTCGTTCGGCTCGGCAGCGGCCATGGCCTCCTCCGCTTCGCGCTCGGACTCTGCCGTCCGTACCTCGGCCTCAGCGGCCTGTTCCGCCTCCTCCTGCGGCGCCTCGGCGTCGCGCTCCGGGGCGGACTCCTCCGGGGCTCCGGCCTCCTCGGACGGCTGGCCCTCCTGGGCCTCGTCCTCGCGGTCCTCGCGGCGCTCGTCTTCGGCCATCAGGCGTCGACCTCCATCGGCTTGGGCTGCTGGGCTTCGTGGGGGTGCTCCGGACCCGCATAGATCTTCAGTTTCAGCAGCTGCTGGCGGCCCAGCCGGTTGCGCGGCAGCATCCCCTTCACGGCCTTGCGGATGACCTCCTCGGGCTGGCGCTCCAGCATCTCGCCGAGCGTGCGTGAGCGTAGGCCGCCCGGGTAGCCGCTGTGGCGGTAATAGGTCTTGTCGGCGAGCTTGTTGCCCGTCACGCGAACCTTCTCGGCGTTGACCACGACCACGAAGTCGCCCGTGTCGACGTGCGGCGTGTACGCGGGCTTGCGCTTGCCGCGCAGCGCGTCGGCGATCTGGGTGGCGAGGCGCCCGAGGGTCTGGCCCTCGGCGTCGACGACCAGCCAGTTGCGCTCGCGATCGATGGGAGTGGCGACGTAGGTCTTCATCGGCATGGGGACGCCACGCGCCCGGGCGCGGCGGCAGAGGATGATAGCCACCGCCTCGCTCAGGGGCCGCGACGGTGCTCGCGGTCGGCCTGGCGCCGGCGCTGCTGCTCGGCGAAGCGGGCGAGTACGAGGAAGGTCAGCACCGCGGCGAGGACGCCGCCGACGATGGCCGGGGCCAGATGGCCGCGCGCCGCGGCGCCCGCGAAGTACAGCAGCCCGACGACGACGCCGG
>JBJMKM010000058.1:0-11445 GCA_045805825.1 Solirubrobacterales bacterium | reverse complement strand
CCGCGAACTCCACCGAGATCAAGGTCAAGCCCGGTACCAAGACCTTCGACCAGCCCGCGGATTCGCTCAGGACTGCGCTGCTCGACTTCAAGCTCGCCGACAACGTCAAGCGCGTCGAATTCGAATTCGATCCACCCGACGACGGCTACTTCTGGGGACTCACCGCGCCGCAGGACTCGCGGCGCTTCCGGAAGAACGACTCGGTGACGTTCTGTGTCCGCGGTGGCGACCAGGGTGAGCTGGAGTGGCCCGGGCACTTTCCTGTGACGTTCACCAACGGCAGCCTGAGCACGGGCCAAATCAAGGGCCGCATCGTCATCCACGCACAGAGGGATGCCGAGCAGTGCCATTCCCCGGTACCTGACAATCGTGCTTGCAAGCTGCTCAGCAGCGCACACGTGGGTGAGTTGCTGGGCTCAGGTCTGTACCCGTACTCCAACCAGTCCCGGGACAGTGACGGGACGATCTGGATCTGCTTCTACCACGGGAGCAGCGGCGAGGTAGACCTAAATCTGGCGCGGGCGGCCAACCGGACGGCGAAGCAGGTGCGAGAAGGTGTCCGAAGGCAGATCGAGCAGCTCGGTCTTCAGCGCCTGGACGTCGGCGACGTCGGCGGTATCGGGACCTTCAGCGACGGCAAGAAGAACTACAGCCTCGTCGTCTTCGCGGTCGGCAAGGAGAACGCTCTCTTCACGCTCGGCCCGGGAGCCCAACGCGATACCGCGACAAAGCTGGCCAAACGGCTCGCGGGCGAGCTCGACTGAGCCTCAGCCGAGTATCTGGCCCGGGACGTCCTCCTGCGGTCCCGGTTCGTCCTGCTCCTCCCGACGGCGCATTTGGCGTTCGATCCAGCTTGCGCCGACCGTGTCGGTCAGGCCGTGGGCGGCGATCGAGCACAGGATGGTGAACGCCGCCACGTCGAAGATCAGCTGGCTCTGCTCAACGGTCGACTTGAGCACGAAGAGGGCGAAGAGCATCGAAGCCACCCCCTTGGGGCCGAACCACGCGATGAACGCCTTCTGCGGCCCGGGCAATCGGCTGCGCAGGAACGAGATCCCGATCGCCAGCGGGCGAGCCAGCAGCAGGGCCAAGACGATGAAGATCACCAGCCGCCAGATCTCGCCGCTGTAGCCGGTCGCGACGATCAGGGCGCCGAAGATGAAGAACGTGATCACCTGCGAGATCGCGCTCACGTTCTCGGCGAACTCGACGAACGCGTCCGGGATCTCGTGCTCGGTGACCCCCATCGCGATCCCGGCCACGAACGCGGCGATCAGGCCGTTCCCGATCGTCACGTCGGCGAGGCCGAAGGCAGCCAGCCCGAAGCCGAGCGCGTAGATCCCCTCGTAGCGGCGAGTGATCCCGCCCCCGGGCAGGTGGTGATGAAGGCGCCCGCCGACCACGCCGAGCACCAGCCCGACGACACCGCCAAACGCCGCCTCGCCGATCACCTTCGCGCCCTCACCGCCGGGATCGCCCCCGGAGCCTGCGAGGGCGAGGAAGAACAGCACGAATGGCAAAGCGAGACCGTCGTTGAGGCCTGATTCCAGGTTCAGCGTGTGCCGCACGATCGCCGGAACGCGCTGCGCTGTCACTACGGTGGAGGTGACGACCGGGTCGGTCGGCGTGAGCACCGCGGCCAGGAGAAACGCCTCCGCCCAGCTCAGGCTCCCGAACAGGGTGTGACCGATCACCGCCAGCAGGCCAAGCGTGAGCGGCATCGCAACCACAATCGCTCGCGTGACTGGCCCCCAGTGCAGGCGAAGCAGCTCACGCTCGACGAAGAGGCCGTCGGAGAACAGCGTCAGGATCAACGCGATCTCGATCACGTCCACGACCCCCGCCGACGTCGCCTCCACCGAGACCACGCCGGCCTCCGCCATGATGATCCCGGCGGCAACGGAGAGCACCGAGATCGAGAGCACCGTGCCCCGCATGACTCCCGACAGCGCTGCGGCGACTGCGAGAAGCACGCCGATGACGAGGATCGCGTCGCCGAAGCCGAGGTTCATTGGTCGCTTATAGACGTTTCAGTGGGTGGCAGATGAACGGAACCAGTCGACGTATCGCCCGCATGCGTCCGCAAGCGGAATCGATCGCTCCGCCTCGCCGGGAATCGCGACCCCGGCACCGGCCGGGCTCGCCGCGATGGCGCCGAGGTGAGCTTCGGCCTTCGTTCCGAGCAGGAGCCCGAGCGCCGGCGGGTCGGCGACCTCGACCGTGAACCGGACCGGCCCGCCGTGGTCGACGGTCAACCGCCCCACCGGGAAGTAGGGGACGGACCCGCGGTAGTCGAGGTTGGCGGGAAGGGAGGCAGCGAATCCCGGCGCGGAGACATGCAGGGCCTGGGTTGCGTCGTAGGAGATCGAGATCTCCCAGCGCCCCGTGGGCAGCTGGAGCTCCTGCGTGACCGGTGATCCGGCCTCCACCGTCGAGCCGGGCTCCCATGTTCCCCCGACAACCGGGGGCCTCGAGAACACGGTCGCCTCGCCGCCCGGCGAAAACGGGACAGGCTGCCCGGGGCGACCGGAGCACTGGAGCTCGACCCCGGGATTGACGCCCTCGTCCAGGACCTGCCGCGGACCGGCCGGGCCGGTTCGCTTCCACAACGCGAAGTCCGGGGTCTTTCGAAGTACCTCGTAGGTGGTCGGCGGGCCACTGGCATACGCGGCGCGCGTGGTGATCACGTACGGAAAACGGTCCAGCGTCGCGGCCGTAACGGAGTCGAAGTCGAACTTGCGGAATACGTCCCTCAAGTGCAGGTCCGGCTTCACGTAGTAGGGGGCGTAGTAGTTGCGGACGGCGGTGAACGGCCGGGCGCCTCGCAGCTCGTAGGCGACGAAGTTGTCGCGGCCGAGAAAGAGAACCTTCTGCCCCTCCACGAGCGGGCGCAGCTCCGCGAGCTGGTCGGCGTGATTCGTTGGACCGACCGGCGCCTGCCGGAGCACCAGAAAGCTCGACACGGCCATGCCGACCACGAGCACAAACGCCAGGCTCCCCATGACCCGTCGACGGGTACTGCCCGGATCCCAGGCGAGCAGCCCGCCGAACGCGATCAGCGCGACGAACGGGGCTGCGATCGCCAGGGCCTTGGCGCTCGTGTACACGGTCCCGAACAGGCGCGCCCCCGCGTAGGCCAGGATGGCCGCGCCGAGCGCCGCCGGGACCGCGGGGCCATACCGCCTGACCCATCGCGGAATCGCGATTGCGAAAGCCAAAACGGCGATGGCGGCACCCGCGTAGAACGCGGCCGCGTGGCCCGAGTCCCCAGCCGCCAGCCGGAACTCGCTCGTGGGCCAGATCCCGAACGCCTCGAGCGGTGAGAGCTGGTGGCGCAGGTTTCCGAGCCCACCGCTCAGGTTCGACGTCCGGAAGGCGCGGAAGTCGCCGAAGTCCACCATCCGCGACCACTCGGGAGCGGTCAGCAGCGCCAGCACCGCGATCGCGGCGCCGATGGCCCACAGACTGGCCCTCCGCGAGTCCGGCGCCCGCCTCACCAGCCCGACCAGGAGGTAGATCGCCGCCGCGGCCGCCAGCCAGAAGAGCGCAGGGAAGCTGTAGGCGTAGACGGCGCCGGCCGCGATCACCCCCAGGGGAACCGCGCGGAGGGGCGAGGAGATCGACGGCAGCAGCAGTACGAAGCCGAGGAGGAACAGCGCGATGATCGGCTCCTTGAACGCCTCCTGGGCGAGGTAGGCCGTGACGAGGTACGGGAGGGAAGTGAGCGCGGCTGCGATGACACGGGGCGCGCCTCGCAGCCCAGGAAGCGCCTCGAAAGCGACGAGTGCCGTCAGCACCGGGATCGCCAGGGTGAGGCCGGCAAACGCCTCGACGAGCCCGGTGCCGAGCGCCTCGCTCAATCCCCCCGCGAGCGCGTGAGGGCCGACCGGGTAGCCCTGGTGGACGAGGACCGGCATGTCGCCGAGGCGGGTATTGAGCCAGTCGGCGATCAGCAGGTGGTAGGCCATGTCATCGTTGACGAGCCCCACCCCAAGGATCCCCACGCGCTCGTTGGCGATGAACGGGATCGAGGTCGCGATCAGGGCGAAAGCGGCCGCGACCAGGGCCAGGCCGGCCCCGGATCCGTCCGAGCGACGCAGCGACAGTGCCCCCACGACCAGGACGAACGCCGAGGCGACGACCAGGACACCCGCCACGATCGCGACGGTCGTGCCGTGGCCGGGGAGCTTGATCGCGAGGCCGCTCGAGACGAGCAGGGCGGCGAGACCCACCGGCCCGGCGAGCCAGCTGGCCTCGCGGCGCCCGCACACCAGGAGAATCGCCTGCCCGACGACGAGCGAGGCCGCGCACACGAGCACGACGGATGCGTAGGCGCCGAACAAGGTCCGCGATCGTAGACGGCGGTGGAAGAGCGGCGGTAGTTGGTCAGCCCGTCAGGCGGGAGCGGGAGCGGGAGCTCCCACGCCCTCGGGGACGCGCACGAGTCCGCGCTCGTGCAGGAGTTCCGCGATCTGCACGGCGTTGGTCGCCGCGCCCTTGCGCAGGTTGTCGCCGACGATCCACATGTTCAGGCAGCGCTCGTGCGAGGGATCGCGACGGATGCGGCCGGCGAGAACCTCATCGCGCCCTGCCGCCTCGGTCGCAAGCGGGTAGACCCCGTTCCCCGGAGCATCCACGACGACAACCCCCGGAGCGGTGGCAAGCAGGCGGCGGCACTCCTCCGGCGCGAGCGGCTCGCGAGTCTGGACGTTCACCGACTCGGACTCGCCCCACAGCACCGGCACGCGAACGCAGGTTGCCGAGACCCGGAGCTCGTCCTCGCTCACGCCCAGGATCTTGCGCGTCTCGGCCATCATCTTGCGCTCCTCGGTGGTGTAGTCGTCGCCGGCCTTGAAGGTCTCCACCTGCGGAAGCACGTTGAAGGCGATCCGGTGCGGATATACCTCCGGACGCGGGGCCTCCGACTCGTGGAGCAGGGCGTGGGTCTGGGCCTTCAGCTCCTCCATCGCGCGACGGCCGGTGCCGGAGACGGGCTGGTAGGTGGAGACGACGATCCGCTCGATCCCGACCGCGCGATGAAGCGGGGCAAGGACGACCAGCATCTGCATGGTCGAGCAGTTCGGGTTGGCGAGGATCCCGCGGTGGTCGGCGGCAGCGTCGGGATTCACCTCTGTGATCACGAGTGGGACGTCGTCGTGCATCCGCCAGAAGCTCGTGTTGTCAACGACGACGGCGCCGGCTTCGACGAACCTGGGCGCCCACTCCGCGCTCACCTTGCCGCCGGCCGACGACAGGACGAGGTCGAAATCCCGGATCGCGCCATCCGACAGCGGCCTGCACTCGAGCTCGCTCCCACCGTAGGACACCTTCGTTCCCGCCGAGCGCTCCGAGCTGAAGGGGACGACCTCGCGGGCCGGGAAGCCGCGCCCCGCGAGCAGCTCGAGGATCGTGCCGCCGACCGCGCCGGTCGCGCCCAAGACGCCAACCCTGTAGCCATCGCCCGCCATCCCTATGGAGCCACGCGCGGCCGGTGCTCGGTGCCGGTGGGCTCCTCCTTGAGCACGGCGTCTGTGCCGAGCTCGAACGCCTCGTGAAGCGCGCGGACGGCCTGCGGGATCTCGGCCGCATCGATCACACACGAGATCTTGATCGGCGAGGTGGCGATCATCTCGATGTTGATCCCGTTGTCCCCCAGGGTCCGGAATACCTTGGCCGCGACGCCCGGATGGCTGCGCATCCCGGCCCCCACGACGGAAACCTTCCCCACCTGCTCCCTGGTCTCGATCCGCTCGGAGATGTCGAGCCCGCCCAGCGCGGCGGAGGCCGCGCCCAGATCGCCGGCGTCCACGGTGAAGGACAGATCGGCCTTGTCATTCGCCGACCCCGGCTCGTTCTGGATGATCATGTCGACGTTCACGTTGGCGTCGGCGAGGGCGCCGAAGACGCTTCCGGCGACGCCAGGCTCGTCCCGCAGGCCGCTCAGCGTCACCCGGGCCTCCTCGGCGTGCGTCACGGCTGTCACTGAGGGTCGTTCCATGGTGTCCTGCTCGGAGAGCACGAGGGTACCTGGGCCCTCCTCGAACGAGCTTCGACATTCCATGCGCACGCCGTGGTTCCTGGCGTACTCGACGGAACGCAGCTGCAGTACCCGCGCCCCGGAGGCCGCCATCTCGAGCATCTCCTCGAAGGAGACGTAGGGCAGCAGACGCGCGTTCTGAACCAGCCTCGGATCGGCGCTGAAGACGCCGCGGACGTCCGTGTAGATCTGGCACACCTCGGCCCCCAGCGCGGCGGCGATCGCGACGGCCGTGGTGTCGGAGCCACCGCGCCCGAGCGTCGTCACGTCCCGGCTGTCGCCCGAGACTCCCTGGAACCCGGCGACGAGCACGATCCGGTCCTCGTCGAGGGCGCTGCGGATGCGATCGCCCCGGACGTCGAGGATCCGCGCCTTCGTGTGCGAGGAGTCGGTGACGATGCCGGCCTGCGACCCAGTGAGCGAGATGGCGCTGTGGCCGAGGTCGTGGATGGCCATCGCGCACAGCGCGCACGAGATCCGCTCCCCGGTGGAGAGCAACATGTCCATCTCGCGTGCCAGGGGGTCGTCCGACACCTCGTACGCCATCTCGACGAGGTCGTCGGTGGTCTTGCCGCGGGCCGAGAGCACCGCGACCACGCGCTTGCCCTCCTCCCGCGCGGCCACGATCCGCCGGGCCGCCCTGCGGATGTCGTCGGGCTCGGCGACGGAGGTGCCGCCGAACTTCATCACGACGATCTCGCTCGCAGGCATGGTCGGTTGAGAATAAGGGCAGCGTCTGTGATCGCCTGCACACACAGCGCGCCGCGGGAGCGATATATCTGCGCGATATATGGAGCTCTCGCCGACTGCCTACGTGATTCTCGGAATGCTCGGCTGGCGTCCGATGAGCGGCTACGAGATCAAGGCCCTCGTCGACAAGTCGACGCGTTTCTTCTGGGCGGCGAGCTATGGCCAGATCTACCCGGAGCTCCGAAAGCTCTCCGCCGCCGGCCTGGTCGAGGGCAAGGCGAGCCCGCAGGGCGGGCGACGGCGCAACGTGTACCGGCTCACGCCCACCGGACGAAGGGAGCTCCAGGATTGGCTGGGCGTGGAGGCGGACGTCTTCGAGCTCCGCGACGAGGGGTTGCTGAAGCTCTTCTTCGCCGAGGCGGCCGGCACCGATGCGGCCATCCACGCGCTTGAGTCAAAGCGCCGCGAGCACGAGCGGGTGCTCGCCCATCTGGAGGCGATCGACGCCGGCGGAGGACCCCAGGGATTTGCGGCACTCGTATTGCGGTACGGGATCGAGTGCAACCGCTGGCAGGCGGAATGGTGCGAGCGCACGATCGGTGAGTTGCAGAACGAGGACTTGAACCTGAGGAGGACTGCCTGATGCTCGATGGGCTCGCTCGTTTCGTCTACCGGCGCCGCGGCTGGGTTGCGATCGGCGCAGCGGTGTTCTTCGTCGTCGCCGGCGGAATCGGCGGGTCGGTGGCAGACCACCTTGATCCGTACGGAGCGGACGACCCGGCGACCGAGAGCGTCCAGGCGGACGACCTTCTCCAGGCGCACGGCTATCGGCCCACCTCGGTGATCGTCCTGCTCCAGAACGCGCCCGTCGACCAACCGCAGACCAAGCAGCGCGTCCAGGGGATCGAGCGCGAGCTCAGCAACCGCAAGAGCGTCGCCGGCACCACGAGCTACTACGACACCCGCTCTTCGGACTTCGTCTCGCACGACGGAGATGCGACCTACATCGCTGTGGCCCTGCGGCCGACCGACGACAAGGTGCAGCAGGACGCCGCTTCCGGCATCGCCGACGAGCTGAACGGCAAGCCCGGCGTCACCGTGGGCGGCGAGGCGCTGGCCCAGGAGCAGGTGAACAAGCAGGTCGAGTCCGACCTGCGCCGCGCGGAGATGCTCGCATTCCCACTGCTCTTCCTGCTCTCGCTGCTGTTCTTCCGCAGCCTCGTGGCCTCGCTCCTACCGCTGCTGGTCGGAGGCCTGGCGATCGTCGGGACGTTCCTGATCCTGCGGATCGCGAGCGAGGTCGGCTCGATCTCGATATTCGCGCTGAACCTGACCACCGGCCTTGGCCTCGGGCTGGCGATCGACTACAGCCTCTTCATCGTCTCGCGCTACCGGGAGGAGCTCGCGCGGAGGGGCGTTGACACGGTCAGCGCGGGCGGGCGCACGGAGCGCTGGGAGGCACTGCGGGCCACAATGCGAACCGCGGGCCGAACCGTGCTTTTCTCGTCGCTGACGGTCGCGGCCGCGCTGGCCTCGCTGATCGTCTTTCCCCAGCGCTTCCTGTACTCGATGGGTATCGGCGGATCCCTGGTGGCCCTGTTCGCCGCCGCGGTCGCGCTGGTGATCCTGCCGGCGGTCCTCAGCCTTCTCGGACCTCGCGTGAATTCGCTGGCTCCGCGCTTCCTGCAGCGGCGAGCGGAGCGCGATGCCACCGCCTCGCAGCAGGGCTTCTGGTACCGGCTGTCGCGCTTCGTCATGCGCAGGCCGATCCCGATCGCGACGCTCAGCGCGCTCCTGCTGATCGCGCTCGGCATCCCGTTCTACTCGATCAAGTTCACATCCGTCGACGCGCAGGTGCTCCCCGAGAGCGCGAGCGCCCGCCAGGTCGACGACGTGATGCGCTCGGACTTCCCGCCGTTCCGCGACAGCCCGATCCAGCTGGCGATCGAGAACGGCACCCCGAGGGCCGTGGACCAGGTCATCTCGAGGGTGAAGCGCGACCCGGGCGTCGCCGAAGTCCAGCCGCCACGCCAACTCCAGGGCGGCTTGACCGAGGTGAACGCGATCTCGAAGAGCTCGTCAATCGCCGAGGCAAGCAAGTCCACGGTGAATCGGATACGCGATCTTCCCGAGCCGCCCGGCACGACTGTTCTCGTGACCGGCGGGACCGCGCACTTCGTCGACTTCCAATCGAGTCTCAAGGACCATATGCCGCTCGCGCTCACGATCGTCGTGGTCACCACCCTGATCATCTTGTTTCTGATGACCGGCTCGGTGGTGCTGCCGATCAAGTCGCTCGTCATGAATGTCCTCAACCTGAGCGCGGTCTTCGGGATCCTCGTCCTGATCTTCCAGGACGGGAACCTGGAGGGGGTGCTCGACTACACGAGCCAAGGGGCGCTCGAACAGACGATGCCGATCCTGCTGTTCGCGGTGGCGTTCGGCCTGTCGACCGACTACGCCGTGTTCCTGCTGTCCCGGATCAAGGAGGCGCGCGACAACGGCGCCTCCGACTCGGAGTCCGTGGCGCTCGGCCTCGAGCGAACCGGCCGCATCGTCACCGCGGCCGCGCTCCTGTTCTCGATCGCGATCGGCGCCTTCGCCACCTCGCAGATCATCTTCATCAAGCAGAACGGCATCGGCACGGCGCTCGCCGTCCTCATCGACGCGAGCATCATCCGCGCGCTTCTCGTGCCGTCGCTGATGGAGCTCCTGGGTAAGTGGAACTGGTGGGCGCCGCGGCCGCTGCGACGCCTGCACGACCGAATCGGCATGCGTGAGGCCGAGACGCGCACCCAACTCGCTCCCCGATAGCGAGTCCCGGGGCCGGGATCGGGTAGTCGCCGCTCATGACATTTGGAGGAGCACTTCTACTCATCGCCGTCGGTGCGATCCTGCGCTACGCGACGAATTTCAACGTCAGCGGCGTCGACATCGACGAAGTCGGCCTGATCCTCATGATCGTGGGCGTCATCGGCTTCCTGATCGCGTTGTTCTACGAGCTCGTGATCGCCCGGGAGCGGTCCCGCTACTACCGCTACTGGGGACGCGACCGTGCCGCCGCGCCGCCGCCCGCCGATCCGAACGCGCCCACTCGCCGCTACTACGAGTAGATCGTCAGCGGCCGAGCGCCATGCGCCCGGCGAGCGCCCGGCCAAGCGTGACCTCGTCGGCGTGCTCCAGGTCGGCGCCGACCGGCAGGCCGCTCGCGAGGCGGGTGATGGTCACTCGGTCGCGGAGCAGATCCGCGATGTGATGCGCCGTCGCCTCGCCGGTCGTGGTCGGGTTGGTGGCAATCACAAGCTCCTCCACGCCGCCGGCCTCGACCCGCCGCACGAGCTCGGCGATCTTCAGGTCCTCGGGATCGATCCCGTCAATCGGCGAAAGCGCCCCGCCCAGCACGTGGTACAGGCCGCGGTACTCGCCCGTCCGCTCGATCGGAATCACGTCCGAGGGCTCCTCGACGACGCAGATCAGTGACCGGCTACGGCCTTCGTCCTGACAGATGCGACACCGCTCGCCCTCGGCGAGGTTGAAACAGACCTCGCACAGTCCCACCTTTTCCTTGACCTCGCGAATCGCATCGGAGAGCCCGAATGCCTCCTCGTCGTCCGATCGCAGGATGTGGAACGCCAGGCGCTGAGCCGTCCGCTGCCCGATGCCGGGCAGGCGCGAGAGCTCGGTGATGAGTCGCTGGATCGGACCCGGATGCATCCCCTGAAGTTAGTGCCGAGAGCGGTCGCCGCCGCGGTCCTACATACCTGGCAGCCCGAGTCCCCCGAGTCCGCCCCCGCCGCCGGCGATGCCGCCGAGCTTCGACGTCGCGAGCTCCTGCGCCGAGCGGATTGCCTCGTTGACCGCCGCCAGGACCATGTCCTGAAGCAGCTCAGCGTCCTCGGGATCGATCGCCTCGGGGTCGATGGAGATCTCCAGGAGCCTCAGGTCGCCGCTCATCTTGACCTTGACCATCCCGCCCCCGGCGCTGGCGTCGACGACCTCGTCCTTGAGCTTTTCCTGCGCCTCCATCATCTCGGACTGCATCTGCTGGACCTGCTTCATCATCGCGTTCAGGTCCATCCCTCCTGGTCCAGGTCTCGTCATCCGGCTGCCTCCTCCTCGGCATCGCGATCTTCGGCTTCGTCGAACTCCTCGGCGTCGAACTCCGTCTTGAGGCGCGCGATCAGCTCTTCCTCGCTGAGCTGCCCCTCCCCCGCCGCGGCGTCGCCCGCCTCGTCGTCAAGCAGCAGATAAGCCGGGCGCAGCCGCTCACCGACGATCGTCTTGACCGCCTCGGCGAGGCACTCCCGAGCCTCCTGGCTCTCGGCCTTTCGCTTGTTGAAAGCGGCGCTGGGCGGAAACCCGATCACGAGCGACCGCGCCGAACCCTCGCCCTCGATCGCAACGGGCCGCGCGGCGGCGAAGAAGGTTGACTGAAGCTCCGACCCGGACTCGCGCAGGCGGTCGACGACCGCGGGCCAAAGTTCAGCGACCCGCTCGAGCTCGACGAGCTCCTCCTCGATCACCGCGGCGGCCGTTGGAGCCGGCCCCGCTTGGGCCGTTGCGGCCGGAGCGTCGTTGGATTCAGCTGACGCCTCTTCGGACTCCGTCGACGGAACCGGATCGGGCGGCGAGGGAGAGGGAACATCTGACTCGGGTCGCTGGGGCTCACCCTGGCGAGCTTGAGGCGCATTTGCCGACAGACCAGTTGGCAAATCGCC
>JBJMKM010000057.1:0-20035 GCA_045805825.1 Solirubrobacterales bacterium | reverse complement strand
CAGTTCGCGCGTCGCGGACTCCACGCGCGACGCGATGTTGACCGCGTCCCCGATGACGCTGAAGTTGAGGCGTCCCGCCCCGCCAATCGACCCGGCGACCACGCGCCCTGTGTTGACGCCCACGCCGATGCGAAATCCCGGCTCGTCCTCGGCGTTGACCACGCTCGCCATCTCGCACGCGGCGCGGACCGCGCGGTCGGCGTGGTCCGGGAAGGGCTCGGGGGCGCCGAACATCGCCAGGAGCCCGTCACCGACGAACTTGTCGACGTGGCCGCCGTGCCGGTTGATGATCGGAACGACGACGGCGAACAGCGCGTTCAGGCGCATCACGACCTCCTTCGCGTCGGCCTGGGCCGCGAAGGTCGTGAAGTCGCGCACGTCGCAGAAGAGGATCGAGACCTCGACCTCCTCCCCCTCCTCGCTGAAGCCCTCGCTGAGGATGTACTCCGCGACCGACTTGTCGAGGTACGTGCCAAAGGCCTCTCGGAGGCGCTCGCGCTCCGCTAGCCCCTCGACCATCTGGTTGAACGACGCGGCGAGCTCGCCCAGCTCGTCGGCGGTGGTCACCGGCACCGCGAGGTCGTAGCGGCCCTCGCGTACGGCCTCGGTTGCTCGCTGGAGATCGCCGATCGGGCGAACGATCGACCTCGCGAACAGGACGGTGAGCTCCAGGGAGATCGTCGTCGCCACGCCGACCGCGATCAGCACGTCCGCGCCGAGGGCCGCGCCGCCGCCTCCCTCCGAGGTCAGGGCGGCGACGACAAGCCCGGTGATGATGTTGATGAGCGGCAGCGCCGTCATCAGCCGAATGCGCAGGGGGACGGCGGAGGTCGGCGTCCGGAGCCGCGGTCCCTCGTCGCTCGCGTTGATGTCCAGGAGCACGGGGCGCATCCCCGCCTCGAGAATCAGGTAGTGGAGGATCGCCGAGTAGCCCAGCGCGACCATCGACCCCGCGAGCAGCGGGAAGAACGCCGGCCAGTCGAGGTCCAGCTCGACCACCGCCCACACGCAGGTCGGGATGATCGCGACGCCCACGGGGACCCACATGTCCCGGCGGATCAGGTTGAGCGGCAAGGCGACGGCGGCGGCCCATGCGCGCGTGGTGCTGTCGGCGTCGCGCGAGCCACCCAGCCAGTCGCGGATCGGCCGCATCAGCGGGAACGTCCGGACGAGTGTGATCGCGACCGCGGCGCCCGTCAGCGCGAGCGCCACTGCGACGATCCGCAGGTAGTCCCCGGTGGAGGCGTTGTAGTAGAAGCTGAAGAGGGCGAGGGTGGCAGCCGTCACCGCGAACGCGCTCTGCAGCTCGATCGTGAGAAAGACGTACGGATAGTGCCGGCCAAGCCGGCGATATAGGCGAGACAGCGCCGGCAGCGCCATGGCAGGGATTATGCCGTTGGTGCCGGTTCCCTTGATCCGGTGGGACGCAGAGCCAGGAGCACCATGTCGTCCCGGAGCTCGCTTCCGGCCCGGGCGACTGCGTCCAACCGGAGGCGGTCCAGCACCGAGTCGAGGTCGTCGTCGGCGACCGCGGCGATCTCCCTGGCTAGCTCCTCGGCGGTGCGATGGACCTCGACCGGCCCCGCCTCGAGCCAGCCGTCGGTGTAGAGAAGGAGGGTCTCGCCAGGCTCGACCGCGAACCGGTGCACGGCGACGTCCACCCGCTGCCAGACCCCCACGATCGCGCCGCCGCTGAGAGTCTCGGTCGTGCCGTCAGCGCGCACGATCACCGCCGGCGGGTGAGCGGCGCTTGCGAGCTCCACCTCGATGGCGCCAGTCTCCCTCGTCTCGATGCGGGCGAGCTGGAGTGTCGCGAATCGCTGGCCCGTGTCCGTCTCCAGGAGCACGGTGTTCACGCGCTCGACGATGTCGCCCGGCGGCGTGCCGAAGCGCGCCAGGGCCCGGACCGTGTGGCGGATCTGCGCGGTGTAGGCGGCCACCTCCACACCGTGCCCGGCGACGTCGCCAACGAGAACGTAATGGGAGCCCTCGACGGGGATCACGTCGTAGAAGTCGCCTCCCAGTTCCACCCCCTCGCCCGCGGCCTCGAAGACCACCGACACCTCAAGGCCCGGGATCGGCTGCGGCTCCTCCGGGCGCAGTCCGCGCTGGAGCACCTTCGCGATGCGGTCGCGCTCCGCGTAAAGGCGGGCATTGTCGAGTGCCATCGCCGACCGTGCGGCCAAGTCCTCGAGGAGCGTGAGGTCGTCCTCGTCGAACCGACGGTCGTTCGCGACGTGAAGGAACGACAGAGCGCCCACGAGCCGCCCGCGCGCAAACATCGGCGCGATTGCCGCGGAGCTGTAGTCCGCCCGGGCGATGAAGTCGCGGTGCTCGTCACTTTGGGCAAGGTCATCCTGAATGCCCGGTTGCTTCAGGTCGTGCATCACCAGCGCCCGACCCGTCTGAAGCACGCGTGCCACCGGGTGGTCCCCCTCGAGGTCGATTGGATGCTCCCGGCGGATCACCTCCAGCTCGGTCCCGAGCTGCGGATCGGCGGCACCCACGGTGGCGCGCCCGATGGTGCCGTCGTCCTCGAGGAAGTCGATCACGCAGAGCTCGGCCAGGTCGGGCACGGCTGTGGAGACGATCGTCCTGGCGATTTCGTCGACGTCGAGCGAGGCCTCCAGCGCCGCGGCGGCGCGCGCCATGAAGTCCTGGGCGCTGCGGCGCCGCTTCTCGGCCGTGATGTCGCGGGCCACGATGGATGCCCCGGTCACGCCGAGGATCGGGTCCTTGATCGGCGAGACCGTCAGGGAGACGTCGATCCGGACGCCGTCCTTGCGGATGCGCTCGGTTTCGTAGGGCTCCACGCGCTCACCCCGCCGAACTCGGTCGAGAATCCGCCACTCCTCCGGTCCGTGGTCGGCCGGGATGAGGATCGAGATCGGCTGGCCGATCGCCTCCTCGGGCGTGTAGCCGTAGAGCCGCTGGGCACCCTCGTTCCAAGACGTGACGATTCCGTTCAGGTCCTTGCTCATCACGGCCTCCTGCGCGTCCTGGACCACGGCGGCCAGGTGAGCGCGGATCCGCTCGGCCTCGATGCGCTCGGTGATCTCACGCACGTAGCCGGTGAAGATCGGCGGATCGGACCCCGGGATCCGGGTCACCGCGAGCTCGATCGGGACCGTGCTGCCGTCGCGCCGCATCGCGGTGAGCTCGATCCGCTCGTTCATGATGCGGCTCTCGCCCGTTTCGAGATAGCGCGCGAGCCCCTGGCGGTGGCGCTCGCGCAGCTCCGGTGGGATCACGAGCTCGGCAAGCTCTTGGCCGATCGTCTCCTCCCGTCTGTATCCGAACGTTTCCTCCGCCGCATCGTTGAACTCGATCACCCGGCCGAGGTGGTTCATACCGATCACGCAGTCGTACGCGGACCCGAGCATCGCCGACTTGAGGCCCTCGCTCTCCCGCAGCGCGTGCTCCACCCGCCGGCGCCTCATGAACATCGCAAGCTGGTCGGTGAAGCCGACGAGCAGGCTCAGCAGGTCCTCGTCGGAGGGGGAGAAATCGGTCGTGTAGAACTCGGCGACGCCGAGGACGTTCTCCGGAACCCCCACCGGGACCGGGATCGCCAGCGCCGCCTGTAGACCGAGCTCTGCGAACAGATCGTGGCGCGGGAATCCGCGCTCATGCTCGAGCCCGGTCACCCAGACGATCTCGCCGCTTTCCCATGCGCGGCCTGGGAGCCCCGTGCCGCGGCCCATCCGGAGCTTGCGGCTCTCCGCCCACAGAATCTGCGGGTCTACGGTGCCCCCGTGCCAGCCATCGACGAAATGGAGCATCCGGTCGTACTGCGGGATCTCCCACAGCCCCCCCGCATCCCAGTCCAGCAGCGTCCCGACCGACGACAGATAGGCCGGCGCGGCCTGCTCGAGGGTGTCCGAGGCGAGCAGCTCCCGGGTAAGCCTATGTTGCGCGGCCAGGCGAGCCTCGACATCTGATCGCGGCTTCTCCATCCCAAAACGAAGAATGTCATTTCGCGGGCGTCTTGCCTAGTCGCGAAGGCTCATTTGCACGGGATCCGGGCGTCCATGGGAACGCGATCCACTCAAGTACCGTCTTCGCGGGTCCGATTCAATGGAAGTGGAGCGCGTACACCCACGCAATGGTGGCTTTCCCGAGCCCGTATCCGGGCTGCCGGTTCGGCTGGTTCGCTGCAGGCACGACGCCTGCGGCACGGCCACGCGCGTACGCGTGCCTCAGGCGCTGCCGGCGCGCGCCGTGCGCCGCGTCGTGTGCGAAGGCTGCAGCCAGTCCTTCGAGTGCGACCGCGCCGACGATGCGGGCGTTGTCGCCCAGGCCGAGGGCGATCGGTCTCCCAGGCAAAGTGCCGTCTGGAAGTACCTCAGCCTTCCCCTCGCCGCCGCGGCGGTGATCGGGATCCTGATCCTCGTTCGGGGTGGCGGGGGCGGCGAGTCCGACCAGCAGGCGGCCGCGCCGGCGGCCGCCCCCGGCCCCGACCAGAGCGCCGGGTCGAAGTCCGGAGGGGCTTCCAAGCCGAAGGGCAGCGCCGAGCTCATCAAGGGCTCGAGCTACACGCTCGCGTTGCCGGATGGATGGGCGCAGACTCAGCCGGACAACGGAGCCACCTTCGCAGCGGCCGCGCAGGGCGGCGGGGCGGAGGCGACGCTGTGGGTCACCCGAGATCCCAGTCTGAGCTTCCCCGAGTTCGAGTCCCGGTCGCTCACCCAGCTGCGGCAAACGGCGGGGAGCGCCGAGGTCACCGACCGGACCGCCGCGCCCACCGCAGCAGGCACGATCGTGACCCTCGCCGCCAATCCGCCAGAGGGCGGGCCAGACTACGAGGTGACGCTTCGAGTCGCCGGCCCCTATCGTTACTACCTCGCCACCACGGTCGAGCCGGACGCTTCGCAGACAGCAACCGAAGGCGCCGAGCTTATCCGCAGCTCGTTCGTTCCCGTGGCGACCGGAAAGTCAGGCTAAGGCAGGAACCATGAGACGAAAGCGGCTGCTCCTACTCGTCGCGCTGGCGCTCGCCGCGCCGGTTCCCGCTTTCGCGGTCAGCGTGGCCAACGACGGGTCCGGCGCCGGGTCCCTTGCCGCCCAGGCGTCGCTTGACAGCTGCGGCCTGTTCGAGAACCAGATCGTCTGCAAGATCGACGCCAGCTACAACGAGGTCGCCGGCGCGACCAGCTACACCGCCAGCGTCAGCGGCCCGAACGGCGCCGTCTCCGATTACGGGTCGGTGGGCGCAGGCGGCACGAGCCTCTGGGTGCCCTACGCGGGCAATGGCACCTACACGGTCGAGATCCAGGCTTGGGGCACGCCACCTTCCGTACATTCCAAGCCGCCGCTCGTCGCCTCCGACAAGACCGGTACCGGCGACAACGGCGACGGCGCGAACCCGGCCGACGAGGGAGCCACCGGGGCGACGGGAGCAACCGGCGTGACCGGGACGACCGGACTCACCGGCACCACCGGTGTGACCGGGACCACTGGCACGACCGGGCCGACCGGCACGAGCGGACCGACCGGCACAACCGGGACGCCGCCCCCGTGCGAGCCGCCGCCGCTGCCCGGGCCGACCGGGCCGACCGGTCCCGTGGGCGCGTCGGGCACGAGCGGCGCGACGATCTCCGGCAGCACCACCGCCATCGCCGGTCTCGAGTCGGACGGCGAAGTGCCCCAGCCGCCCGACTGCACCGAGCCTCAGCCCTAGCCGCCGCCTCCTACTACGATCCCGGTGATGGCTACAGCCACCGCCGACGCACTGTCACCCGCAGCACGCGAGTTCGTGGACTCCGGCCCCAAGCGACTGCTGATCGGCGGGGAGCAGGCGGAGGCGGCCGACGGGCGCACCTTCGAAACGATCGACCCCGCGACCGGAGAGGTCATCTGCGAGGTGGCGCTGGGCGGACCCGAGGACGCCGCCCGCGCGGCCGCGGCCGCCCGCGGCGCGCTGGAGGGCCCGCTCCGTAAGGTCAACGCGGCCAAGCGCTCGAGCCTGATGTACGCGCTGGCAGAACTCATCAAGGCAAACGGCGCCGAGCTCGCCGAGCTCGAGTCGCTCGACAACGGCAAGCCACTCGCGTCCGCCAAGGGCGACATCGCCGCGACCGTCAATCACCTGCGCTACTACGCCGGCTGGCCGACCAAGATTGAGGGGGAGACGATTCCGGTCTCAGCACGTGACGTCCTCTGCTACACGGTCCGCGAGCCGGTGGGCGTCTGCGCGCAGATCGTCCCGTGGAACTTCCCGCTCCTGATGGGGATGTGGAAGATCGCCCCGGGACTGGCGGCAGGCTGCCCGATCATTCTCAAGCCCGCCGAGCAAACACCGCTCACCGCGCTGCGACTCGGCGAGCTGGCTCTCGAAGCGGGCTTCCCGGAGGGCACGCTCAACATCCTGACCGGCGACGGGACCACCGGCGCGGCGCTCGTGGACGAGCCGGGCGTGGACAAGGTCGCGTTCACGGGCTCCACCGCCGTCGGGCGCGAAATCGGCGCCAAGTGCGGCCGTTCGCTCAAGCGTTTCACCCTCGAGCTCGGCGGCAAGAGCCCAAACATCATCCTGCCGGACGCCGACCTCGACCGGGCGATCAAGGGCTCCTACGAGGGCATCTACTTCAACTCGGGCCAGGCCTGCAACGCCGGCTCACGCCTGTTCGTCCAGCGCGACCTCTTCGACGAGGTGACCCAGCGACTGGCCGACTACGCCCGCGAGGCGAAGGTGGGCCCTGGCCTCGATCCCGAGTCCCAGCTCGGTCCCCTCGTCTCCCAGGAACAGTTCGACCGGGTAAAGGGCTACATCGACTCCGGCGTCCAGGAGGGCGCGGAATTGGCGGCGGGAGGCCCGCCCGACGGCGAGAACGGCGGCGGCTACTTCGTCGAGCCCACGCTCTTCGTGGGCGTCGAGGACTCGATGCGCATCGCCCGCGAGGAGATCTTCGGCCCCGTCCTGGTCGCGATGCCCTTCGACGACCTCGAGGAGGTCGCCCGCCGAGCCAACGACACCGAATACGGCCTCGCCGCGGGCCTATGGACCCGCGACGTCTCCAACGCCCACAAACTCGCCTCCATGCTCCAGGCAGGCAACGTTTACGTCAATACCTGGGGCGGCGGCGACCCGGCAGCCCCGTTCGGCGGCTACAAGGCATCGGGCATCGGCCGCGAAAAGGGCCACGCCAACCTGGACGCCTACCTAGAGACCAAGACCGTCTGGGTCCAGCTCTAATCGCCGCCAAATACGTGCGGCATCCGCCTCAGGGCGCGCTGTCGCAGTTCCGCAGCGAGCTCGTCGCCGAACAGCCGGCGCTCGGCATCGCGTTTCCGCAACAGCGCGGTCCCGCACAGGCCCACGGCCTCCTCCACCTCCATGAGCACGGCTACCGGGCGCCCGTGCTTGGTGATGACGGCCCTCCCACCCGCGCTCACGCGCGCTAGGACCCGTGACGTATCCCTGCTCAGCTCGCGGGCCGAAACCTCTTCCACCGTCTTTCGTGGCGGCTCGACCACCAGCAGATCCGCCATCGGCTTATACCGCGCCACCTTGCTCATCCCCCGGTGCGATCACGGGGTCCCAGCCCGGGTGGGCAAGTAGGGGCCCCGTCCTGTCCCGAGTCGCGGCCGTTGGGCCTGAGGTTCGAGACCCGCGAATTTGACCGACAATTTCGATTTGTCGGTCAAAGTCGGGGGTTTGCTGGAACAGGACATGATTCCCATCGTCGCCGAGAAATCTGGTCCCGTGGCGCTCGAGGCATCCCGAGTTCGGTGCGGAGGTGGCACGAAAGCGTGCCGGGGACGCCGGACACGTCGTTGCGGGGAGTCGCCCCCCTTATTGCACGCCGTTGTCGGGGCCCGCGGCCGGCCGGGCTACGATTTCGTACCGCCCGGGTAGGCAAACTTGGCAAAGCCAGCGGCCTTAAAAGCCGCCGCCCGAAAGGGCTTGCGGGTTCGAGCCCCGCCCCGGGCACTCGTTTTCGGTTGAAACCGCTTGACAGCAACTATTTCGGCTGTAGCGTGTTCATCGAGACGGGCGTACATGGAGGCCTCTGCCCTCACAACCGCCAGCCATAACGGGCTGCTCGCGCGGCGGTCGCCGCTATTGCGCCTCCAGGGCGACGAGAATCTCGTCGCCCTCATTCGTGAGGGGCATGACCGGGCGTTCGAGGTGCTGTTCGACCGCTATCAGGGAAGGCTTCTGGGCTACTGCCGGCACATGGTGGGCTCGAGCCAGGACGCGGAGGATCTGCTCCAAGAGGTGTTCGTCGCGGCGCATTCGGCGATGCTGGCCGATGAGCGGGCGATCAACGCCCGGCCATGGCTCTACCGGATCGCGCGGAACCGGTGCCTGAATCACCTTCGGAAGCCGGGCGCGGACGGGCAGGACTCGATGGACGTGCATCCGCACGCCAACGGGGTGACCACGTTCGATCGCGTGCAGAGGCGCGAGGAGCTGCGGACCGTCGTCGCCGATATCGGTGAGCTGCCCGAGACGCAGCGGAGCGCGCTCGTCATGCGCGAGCTCGATGGCCTCAGCTACACGGAGATCGCACAGGCGATGGGGATCACGCTGCCTGCGGTCAAGTCGCTGCTGGTGCGCGCGCGGATCTCGCTCGCCGAGGCCAGCGAGGCCCGGATCATGGAGTGCGACGACGTGCGGCTGGAGCTCGCGGAGACCGCCGAGGGGCTCCGGAAGCTCTCGGGCTCCGCGCGGCGGCACGTCAAGGAATGTCCGTCGTGCCTGCGGTTCCGCGGAGAGATTCGCTCGACGTCCCGGTCGCTGGCCGGGCTGGCGCCGGTGGGATTGTTCGCCGCATTCGGGAAGCTCCTCGGGCTGAAGCTGGGTGGCAGCGGTTCCGCGGGTTCCACGAGTGGGACGGCGGGATCAGCCGGTGGCGCGGGCGGTGCCGCCGGCGGAGGCGCCGGCGCGGCGGGTGCCGGCGCTGCCGGATCGGTGGGCGCCGCGGGCTCCGTGGGCGCAGCCGGTTCGGTTGGCGGAATTGCCGGCGTGGCCGGCGGGTCGGGGCTCTCACTCGGCGGAGCGCTCGGCACGGTCGGCGGCGTCGTGGGCGCCAAGGCCGCCGTGGGGGTGGCCACCGCCGCGCTCATCACTGCGGGCGCGGTCGGTGCCGGTCAGTTCCGAGCGAGTTCGCCGACACCACAGCATGCGGCCTCCTCAGCACCCGTCCGAAACGCATGGTCCGTGGAGCACTCGCGTGCTGATGCGGCTACAGCCGCGACGGTCACGCCGTCCGCTCCGCCCGTGTCGATGCCCGCCGACCCGACGACGACTCCGATTGAGTCCGCGCCGCCCACCGACGTAGCGACGACCGATCCGGCGCCAACGGATACATCGCCGCCTCCGCACACGGCCGCCGACACACCTCCCGACGATTCTCCGCCGCCCGCGACCGACGATTCCGGCGGAGGAACGGACCCGACGTCCGGCGACGGAGGGACCGTCGACGGGAGCGGCAATGGCGACGGAACCACGACCGATCCCGATCCACCGCCGGTCGAGCCGCCGCCCGAGACCACCCCGCCCCCCGACGATCCACCGCCTCCCCCGGACGACGGTGGAGTCCCAGTTACCGGCTAGCGTCCCGTCCGGCCGACCCGAATTAGGCGAGCCCGATGACCTTCATCCGCCGGGTGAGGCACTGGGCGGCGAAGGCGTGCGTCTCGGCGCGCGAGTAGCCGAACAGGTCCCAGTCGTCCCCCTCCGCCCATGGCGGATCGAGCACACCGTCGGCGATCGGCAGCGCCTCGGCCATCATGCGCTGAATCGCCTGCCGGTACTTGTCGTCCTCGCTCGCCATGTCGGTGAGAAAACGCACGCCGAAGGCGATGTGGCGGTGCTCGTCCCGGGCCACGTTGCTGAAGCCCTCGACGAACGCCGGAAGCGTGTTCTGATCGGTGTTGTACTCGATGATGAAGTGCTGGCCGGTGAGTGCCAGGGCTCCCTCGATGATCATGTGGTAGAGCGTCACTGCCTCGACGAGCGCCTCCGTGTCCTCTGGCTCGGCCGCCAGGCGGTCGACGCGGTTGTGAAGGAGTTCGTCGAAGAGCTGGCCGAACGACTCGTTCAGGTGCTCCTCGGTCTTGCGAAGCCGCTCGGCGAGGTCATCGGTGCCCTCGAGGACGCCGACCTCGCTGTAGAAACGGTCGAAGAAGCGGACGTGCCGCGCCTCGTCGGCGATCTGCGTCGAGAGAAAGATCCGCTGCTCCTCATTCGGGCAGGCACGCATGATCGGACCGAGCTCGTCGGTCACCCGCTGCTCGCCGATGAAGAAGCCGGACAACCCGTACATGCGCTGGAAGCGCTCCTCTGGCGAGATGCGCTCGTGCCAGTCGATGCGGTCCTGACTGAAGTCCAGGTCCTGCGTGGCCCAGTGCTGGCGCTCCCAGAGGAGGTAGAGCTCCTTGTAGGAGAGGAGCTTCGCCTTGCCGCGCTCTGTGCTCTCCTCGAGCGCCGGGTCCGAGGTCTCCTCGAACCCCTCCTGCCGCGCGATCTCGCTGAGGGTCTCGGCCGTCCTGGCCTCCGTCGTCTGAGGATCCGTCTTCGCTTCCATAACTGTTGCGCCGCCTAGCCTACACGCTCGACTGGCCAGCTGGCCAAGATTTCCTGCCAGGCGATCAGACCGAGTGCGTATCCCCCGGGCTCAGGATCACCACCTGCGACGAGGTCTTCGACTCGACGTCCGACTTGAATGCCTCCGCATCGGTCTCGATCGGCGGAAAGGTGTTGTAGTGCATCGGAACGACGGTCCCCGCCCCGATGTATTCGGCCGCGACGGCGGCATCCTGGCGGTCCATCGTGTAGTGGCCGCCGATCGGGATCAGCGCGACGTCCACCGGCGTGCGCTCGGCGATCAGCCGTAGGTCTCCGAACAGACAGGTGTCACCGAGGTGGTAGACGGTCGTGCCGCCGATGTTGATGACGAGGCCGGCTTGGCCGCCCACGACGGTGCCGTCGGGGAGCGTGCCGGTATGGAAGGCCTGGACGAGCTTCACCCAGCCCCAGTCGAACTCGACCGTCCCTCCCAGGTTCGGGTCCGAGACGTTCTCGACTCCTTGCTCGGCGAGCCAGTTCGCGAGCTCGACCAGGGCGACGCAGTGCGCGCCCGTGCGCTTCGCCACCGCCACGGCGTCCGCCGTGTGATCGGCGTGGCCGTGGGTGATGAGGATGTGTGTGGGGTCGACGTCGTCGGCGCTCAACTCGGCGGACGGATTGTTCGGGGCGAGAAACGGGTCGATCAAGACGCGGCTCGAGCCGTCCGAGAGCTCGAACGTCGCGTGACCGATGTAGCGGATGTCCACGCGCCCGCTCCTTGGTCAGCTGTGGTTCAGGTGCTGCTTGAAGAAGTCCACCGTCTTCCCCCACGCGGTCTTCGCGTGTTCCGGGTGGTAGGTCCCCAGGCGGTTGTGGTCGGCGAAGAACGCGTGGCCGGCGCCCTCGTAGAACTCGAATGCCGCCTCCGCCCCGGCCTGTTGCAACTCGGCCTCGAGCGACTTCGCATCGTCCACGGAGATGAAGTCGTCGCTGGTCCCGAAGTGGCCGAGCACCGGCGCGTTCAGCTTCGAGAAGTCGGGCTTGCCATGCGGCATCACGTAGTAGAAGGTCACGACAGCACCGATCTGCGGATTGTTGGTCGCCGCCCAGACGGACAGGCCGCCGCCGAGGCAGAAGCCGACCGAGCCGATGTTGCCGTTGCACTTCGGGTGCGACAGGACGTGGTTGACGGCCCCTCGCATCTCCTTCTCGGCCTCGTCCATGTTCATGGCCATCATCTTCTGCTGCGCCTCGTCGGGCTGGTCCGTCGTCTCGCCGTGGAACAGGTCCGGTGCGAGCGCAACGAATCCCTCGGAGGCGAACCGGTCGCAGACGTCGCGGATGTGCTCGTCGAGACCCCACCACTCCTGCAGCACGATGAGTCCCGGACCTGTCTCCTCTGGTTCGGCGAGGTATCCGCTGGCCGTGCCTCCGTTTGCGTCGAACTCGACGTCTGACATCTCTCTACTCCTCCTCCTGTTCGGTGCTCGACAACTCCTCGGCGAGCGCCCAACCCACGGCGACGCCAACCATCATTCCCATCCGCGCCTCCTCGGCGAGCAGCGTCCGGATGGCCGTCATGCGCTCCGAGTCGGTGGCCGCCTCAGCGGCCTTGCGCACCTCGGTTTCGTGCGCGTCGCCGAACCAGCCGCCCTCCTCGAGGGCATCGGCGAGGATCCGCTGGAGCTTCGGCGCCGCCGCGGACACCACCGACTCCGCCTCGCGGAACCGCTCGCGATCGGTGAGCGCGTCGATCGCCGCATCCAGCCTGGCCTGGTCCACCGGCATCGGCAGGCAACATATAGCGCTCGGTACTCCGAGGCTACTTGCGGCGTTCCCACATCTCCAGGGCACAAATGGGTTCGTAGCCCAAGCGGGCGTACACCGGGTAGCCCAGCTTGGTTGCCTGAAGGTTCGAGATCGCCATGCCGCGCTCGTTCGCCTCTTGGAGTGCTCGGTGGAGCAGCCGGCGGGCCAGGCCCTGGCCGCGCTGTTCGCCGCGTGTCGCTACCAGGTAGATCTCGCAGTCGTCCCTGTTGTCGTAGGTCGCCAGGACGCATGCGGGCTCGTCGGCGACGCGCGCCTGGTAGAGCCGCAGCCCATCAATCTCGTTGAAGCGAGTGATCGCCGCGGCGAACATGCCGGCCGGTGCTTCGTAGGCGCGATCGTTGATCTCGGCTACGACGGCCGGCTCGGCGCTCGCGTCCCAGTCGAGGTCCCCGTCCGGCTCAGGCAGGTTTGCCAAGTCGGCGACCATCGCGGTGGGCGTTGCGTCCAGTTTGTGGCCTGCCGCCTCCAGGAGGGCCGCGGCCTCGCGGTCGTCCTCCGGGACCCACACGGTCCAGGCTCGTACGCCGGCCTCGTCATACGCGGCCGCCAGCTCGTCGAGTGTGGCCTGCAGCGCCTCGGCGTCGCGGTAGCCCACCGAGTTGACGATCGAGGCGTGCGGCACCGCCGGGGCCAGTGAGGCGACCACGCCGTCGCGCTCGACGACTCGTGAGGTCTCGCCACCCGCGCCGGTGAGGCGCGCGAACGACATCAGTGCGCCGCGGTGGCGCTCGATCGCTTCGGAGCGGTCCATGCTCTTTCGTCCTTGGGGTGCCGTCAGCGTTTCAGGGCGAGCGTGATGCCGTCCGCCACGCCCAGCATCGCGACGTCCACGCGCTCGTCCGCGATCGCGCGGTCATTCACCTCTCGCGTTCGGATCGTGCGCTCGTCGCCCGCATCGCCGTCCAGCACCTGGCCGCCGCGAAGGACGTTGTCGAGCATCATCACGCCGCCCGGCCGCAGGAGCCGCAGGCATTCCTCGTAGTAGTCCGGATACTCGGTCTTGTCGGCGTCGATGAAGGCGAAGTCGAACGACTCGTCGGATGGCAGCTCTCGCAGCGTGTCGAGGGCAGGCCCCAGGCGCAGATCGATGCGGTCGGACACGCCGGCCTCCTCGAAGTACCGGCGCGCGACCTCGGTCCACTCGCCGTTGATGTCGCAGGTGACGAGCGTTCCCCCCTTGGCCAGACCGCGGGCGATGCAGATCGCCGAGTAACCCGTGAAGGTGCCGAGCTCGAGCGCGCGCCGCGCGCCCATCGCCCGCACCAGGAGCGTCATGAACGCCCCTTGCTCGGGCGCGATCTGCATGACCGCGATGTCGCCGAGCTGCTCGGTCTCCTCGGCGAGGCGACGCAGGGCATCGTCCTGGCGCGCGCCGTGCTCGACCACGTAGCCGTAGAGCTCGGGCGTGAGCGTGACGTACTTGTCCGGCACTAGCGACGGCCCAGGGTGGCCGAGAACCCCGCGGCCAGGCCCACCAGCCCGCCCACGAACCCGGCCCACCAGTTCGCGTAGTCGTCCACGACCGGCAGGAGGAGGAGCACCGCCGCCGCGACCACCAACATGATCACGTCGAGTTCCTCGGTCGGGTCGTCGCGGGCGTCGGCGCGTCGGATCATGAACCAGGCGCCCAGTGCGCCCAGTGCGATGCCGTTGCCACCGCCCGCCACGGTAAATCCGTCGCCCAGCGCCTCGTCCAGCCCCGGCGCCGCCAGCGCCCCGAGGGCGCCGCAGGCCAGCAGCAGGAGCACCGTAGGCACGGGTCCCAGACGCCGCTCCAGCCCTGGTACGAACAGGGCGATCGCCACACCGATCGCGAACAGGTAGCCGATGTTGTCGTAGACGAACGGCGCCGCCAGGTAGTGCCACCAGGGGTTGACCGCCGCCGGCCCCACGACGAGGCCAAGGTCGAACAGGCTCAGGTTGCTGGCGCGGTCGACGATGATCAGCGCCGCCGGGATCAGAATCGCGGCCAGGGTCACATACGGACGCTCGACCGTCAGCGAGAGGCGCTGCAGCTTCTCGCGGCGCTCGCGGCGCTCGGCTGACCGGCGCCGGCGCCGGTCGCGGCGGGTCTCACGCGGCGCGAGCTCCTCGCCGCGGCGCTCGAGCTTCGGCGCGCGCTTGCGGAGCCGTGTGCCGCAGTACGGGCATTCGGTGACGTACGGGCTCACCTCCGAACCGCAGCTCTTGCAGACGACGCTCAGCTCCGTCTCGGCCATGATCTGATAACGGGGAGCTTCAGCTCCGCGACTGGCAGGTGCGGTTCATTGATTGTGAGAATAGCCCCGGCCTGGGTGCTAGCTGCGCGTGTCGGCGATCATCTCCCGCACGAGGGCCGACAGGTCACCGTGGCGGTCCCAGTGCTCGAGCTGCCGGTGCGCGCCGGTGCGGCCGCGCAGCAGGTCGTCCAGCAGCTCGAGCTCGGCCGAACAGCCCAGCTCGGCGGCGTCCGTGGCGAGCTCCTCCACGAGCCCCTCGGCCATCTTCTCGGCCGGTAGCTGCTCACCGCGGAAGAAGTCGATGAGCGTGCCGTCCATGCCCCGGAGCGCCGCGCGAACCTTGTTGTCGTCGATCAGCTCGGACGGATACTCGCCCAGCGACTCGCCGGCGTCGTAGAGCTTGCACATGCGGTGCGCGAGCGAGATCGTGAGCGCCGCGAGCGCGATGGTGTGCTCGAGCGTTGTCTGCTGGTCGAAGATCCGCGTTTCGACGGTCCCCAGGTTCGGATGGGGCCTGACGTCCCACCACAGGTAGGTGTAGTCCTCGATCGCCCCGCCGCGCATCATCTGCTCTACCCGGTCCGAGTAGGTCTCCCAGGTGCCGTAGTGCGGTGGGATCCCGGCCCGCGGGAATGCGCGGAATATCGGCGTCCGCGACGACATCATCCCGGTGAGATCGCCGCGCCAGAACGGGGAGTTGGCCGAGAGGGCGAGGAGCAGCGGCAGGAATAGCCGGATGCCGTCGGCGACGTAGATCGCGCGGTCGGGGTCGTCGATTGCCACGTGGACATGCGTTCCGAAGATCAGCTCCTGGCGAACGATGAACCCGAGGTCGTCGATCAGCTCCTCGTAACGCTTGCGCTCGACGATCTTCTGGTCCTCCCACCGGGCGAAGGGATGAGTCCCGGAGGCGGCGACGCAGAGCCCCAGCTCCCCGGCGATCGCGTCGAGGAGCTGCCGCAGGTCACGAAGCTCCTCCCCGGCTTCGCGCACCGTCTGGCACGGCTTGGTCGCGATCTCCAGCACCGACTGCATCAGCTCGGGCTTCACCTGGCCCTCGAGTTCCAGCGGAACCGCCTGCAGGATGTCCTCGATCGCCTGCGCGAGACTCAGATCGGACCGATCGAGGAGCATCAGCTCCTCCTCGATGCCGATCGTGAACGGCGGGCCGTTGAACCTGTGGTCGAGCATGGATCTGCGGCCGCGGCCGCCGGGCGCCCATTGGGTGCGCGTTTATTATCCGCATCGGCCCCGCGGCAAACCCGGGTATACGTACTTGCGACACGAGAGGAAGCGCTCAACGACATGGAGATCAAGACCGCAACCGAGCAGAAATCACTTCTCGCGACCCTCGCGCCGGGCAAGCGCACGCGGTTGCGGCGCCTTCTGTTCGAGTTCGGCCCCGGCCACGGGACCCTCCTCTTCCTCCCCATCGACCAGGGCATCGAGCACGGCCCGCGCGACTTCTTCGCCAACCCGGCCTCGAAGGACCCCGAGTATCAGTTCCACCTCGCCGCGGAGGCCGGCTACTCCGCGATCGCCTGCCAGATCGGCCTGGCGACCAAGTACTACCCGGACTACGCGGGCCAGGTCCCGCTGATCCTCAAAGTCAACGGAAAAACCGATGTCCCGCCGTCGGACAACGCACTCTCGACCACGAACGCCTCGGTCGAGGATGCCGTTCGCCTGGGCGCCGACGCCGTCGGTTACACCCTCTACGTCGGCTCGCCGCGCCAGGATGAGGACCTCCACCAGCTCAAGGGCGTCCGCGAGGACTGCGACCGCTACGGGATGCCGCTGATCATCTGGGCCTACCCACGAGGTAGTGCCATCGAGGAGAAGGGCGGGCAGCACTCCTTCTACGCGATCGACTACGCCGCCCGAATGTCGATGGAGATGGGCGCTGACATCGTCAAGCTCAACATGCCCAAGATCGATCCCGAGAAGGACAAGGACTCCCCCGCCCCCTACAACGAGATGGACGTCTCGCAGGAGGAGGCAGTGCGCCAGGTCGTCGAGTCCGCCGGGCGCTCGCTGGTGGTCCTCTCGGGCGGCTCGCGGATCGACGACGACGAGCTGCTGCGCCAGACGCGCTACATCATGGAGGCCGGCGGCTCCGGTGTCATCTACGGCCGCAACGTCTGGCAGCGCGGCCACTCCGAGGCGATGGAGATCATCGAGCAGATCAAGGAAGTACTGCTCTCGAGCGTCACGCGGATTCCGTAGCGCCCGGGACGGCGGGGCACCGATGTGGGTGCCCCGCCGCGGATGTTCCTACTAGGCCACAGGAGCCGGCGCCGGTGCTGCTGGTACGGGGACGGCCCGGTCGGTTTGCGCGCCCCAGACCTTGTTCAGACCGCTCTGCAGATACGCCGGAAAGCCGATTCCGAGGAATAGGTAGAGGGCGAGGGCGATCCAGCCGTTCAGCGGCTCGACACCCATGAGACGGGACGCTGCCTGAGTGCGCAGGAACGTGTTGTAGAGCGAGACAACCGCCGGGACGATGATCAGCGCGCCAAGCGTCACTGCGAGCAAGGAGTTACCGGGATTGTCACCGAGCTCGTCGGTTCCCCGGGCTCGTCCCAGTTCGCTCATCTCGCGGTTCACCTTGTAGTACCAGACGAAGAAGTAAACGCCGAGGGTCACGAGCGTGAGCAGCGCCACCCCGAGCGGGTCCCGCGTCTTCGCGGTTGATCCGGTATCCGCGATTTGAATTTCTGCTGCTGCCATTACGGCCTCCAATCAGAGGTTTAGATATGAAAAATGTATCATGTCATCTATATCTAGTGATTTATGGCCTGACACTGGGTCCTCCCCCTGTCCATGACCAAGCCTCGCTCGTGACCGAATCAAAAGAGACAGCCCGGTACCAATTCCTCACGAACCACGCTCAGGTCCTGCTGTGCGTCGCGCACGACCCCGGCGTTCGTCTACGCGATATCGCCCAGACCGTGGGGGTAACGGAACGCAGCGCGCATCGGATCCTCTCTCAGCTCGTTGAGGACGGCTACGTCGTTCGCGAGCGAATCGGCAGACGGAACGTCTACAAGGTGAAGCCCGAGCTGCCGCTTCGCCATTCCCTCTCGCAGGAGACGGAGGAGCGAAGGATTGGCGATCTGCTCGAAGTGCTCCTCGGCGAGGACGGACGCGGTCCTAGCCGACTACAACGCCAGGCGACTACCTAGCCGATCCCTCCTCGCGGGGCGGGTGTCCGGGGCTTGGGGTTGTCTTTTCCCGTGGAGCGACGGCCCGGGATCGGTGCGCTATTGCTGCTCGCGCTCGGGGCCTGGCTGCTGCTCCAGCCGGGGTGTGGCTCGAATGGCGGCTCAGGCGACGCGGACGGGCCCCGGGCGGGGAGCTCCGTCATGGCGCGCGTCGTTCGGGTCGTCGACGGCGACACGATCGTCGCTCGGGTCGGCGGACGCAACGAGTACGTCCGCTATATCGGCGTCGATACGCCCGAGACCGTCAAGCCCGATACGCCGGTCCAGTGCTTCGGGCCTGACGCGAGCGATGAGAACCACCGGCTCGTCGAGGGGCGGACCGTGCGGCTCACCTTCGATCGGGAGGTTCACGACGACTACGGGCGGCTGCTGGCGTACGTCCATCTCGGCAAGCGGTTCGTCAATGCCGAGCTGGTCCGCGACGGGTACGCGCGGACGCTTGCGATCGCTCCGAATACGTCACACGCAGGCGAGTTCCAGCGGCTTGCGGCGAAGGCGGCCCGGGCCGGCCGTGGGCTGTGGGGAGCCTGCTGACGCTTAGCGGATGCTGACCAAACGCTAAACGAGCGCTAGTAGCGATCGGCGCTTGGCAAAGCGGGAGGATGCACCGGATTTCTCTGCTAGTTTCCGGGCCCGTCGCGATTTTGGCTCAGCGCGACTCACTGGCACAACCGGCTCTTCCTGGAGCACCGCGATGAGGATGCACGACAGCATTACGCAGTTCGAGACTGCCTTCGAGCAGGAGGCGGCCCTCGAGCGCCGGCGCCGGGAACAGCTTCGCCGGCGGGCCGCGGCCCGGTCGCAGGCCCGGCGGATTCAGCGGACCGAGCAGCGCGGCAACGTGGGCTTCGGCGTCCTGATGATCGCGCTGACCATGACGGTCGTCGTCGTGACCGTCGTGATGTTCGAGACCCTGGCTTGGCTTATGGGCTAGCCGAAGCTAGCCCCAGCCCCCAACAGCTGAACGAGCTACTTCTCCGTCGTCGAGAGGCCGCCCAGCGCCTTGTCAACGTGCTTGCTCGCTCCCTGGTTTTCCGACATCTGCTCTTCCTTGATCGAGAGGTAGACCTCCTTGCGGAATACCGGGACATCGCGCGGAGCCGTGATCCCAAGCCGGATCTTGTCCCGCGAGACGGCAAGGACGGATACTTCGATGTCGTCGCCAATCATGATGCTCTGATTCGTCTTGCGTGTTAGGACGAGCATCTCGCCTCCATTCGAGTGAACCGGCCGCAATGGCCGCCATCTGAATCCAGAGTAACCATTTGGGCGGCGCGGCGCCACCGACAACCGTCAACCGGCGGTCCGTTAGCATCACCCGCCGGCAGGGAGCCGTACATATGGCCAGAAAACCGCTTCGCTCACAGCTGAACCAGATCCGTGCATGGGTGCGCCAAGGGCGCACCGACGCCTGGATCGCCCACCAGCTCGACGTCTCCGCGTCGGAGCTGCGCGAGTTCCGTCGCCGGCACGAGCTCTCGCCAGAGGGCGAGGACACCGGCGAGGTCGAGCTTCGCGACGAGATCGAGGCCGAGATCGAGGCGCTGAGCGAGGCGGAGGAGGAGGAAGAAGAAGAGGAGGAAGAGGAGGCTCCCGAGGCGCCGGAGGCCGAGAAAGCGCCGGCGGGCGCCGAGAAGAGCGAGGGTGAGCCCACTGGGCGGCGACGACGCCGAAGGCGGCGTCGCCGAGGGGGCGGGGGCGGAGACGGCCCCGGCGCCGCGATGCAGGCCACGTTCGATCACGGCGACACGGACGGTTTCGGCCTCTGGCTCGATCCAGCCGTGGAGGACGACCCCGTCTACAGCGAGAACTGGGCCGGGCACAGGAAGGTCGAGGTGACCATCGAGCCCGACCGGATCGTCGTCAGGCGCGTCTAGAACTCAGCTGGCCGCGACGCCGACGCCCTTGCCACCGCCGCGCTTGCCGGGTCCACCCCGGCTCTTGGAGCGCCCCGCCTTGCCGCCTCCACGGTCGAACTCCCACACGGACTTCTTGGCCCGCGCGAGATCGGCTCGCAGGTCATCCAGGGTGCGCAGCTCGTGGGCGTCGACACCGGCCGCGAGCAGCTGACGCATCTTCCGCAGCCGCACGGCGACGGGCTGGTCGGAGAACAGGTAGAGCGAGATGCCGGCGTCGTATTCATTCTCCTTGTTGATCGGGATCCCGCCCTTGCTGCCTGCGCGGCGCAGCAGCTGAACGAGCCGGGCGCCCTCGGCATCGGGAGCGATCATGGTGGCGAGACCGTC
>JBJMKM010000056.1:0-5618 GCA_045805825.1 Solirubrobacterales bacterium | reverse complement strand
ATCAGGCGGGTGTGGCGGCGGCCGTCGCGTCCACGAGCCGGCTGGTCGGGATATCCCTCGGCGTGGCGATCATCGGCTCGATTGTCGTGGCGAGCCGTGATGCCGGCAGCAGCATCGCCGCGGCGAGCCATCCCGGCTGGTGGATCTGCGTGGCGTGCGGGCTCGTGGTTGTCGCGATGGCGTTCGTCTCGACGACCGAGCGCGCGCTGAACAGCGCCCGCTTGGTGGAGGCCGCCACCGCCTGACCACAGCGCCCGATCGAGCACATCGCGAGCTAGCCGCGTGAGTCAAATGACGCCTTCACCGGCTGGCGCCAACCGCTTACGCTAGTTACGTGAGCACGCGCTCAGCGCGATCGCAACCGCCCCTCCAACACCTAGAGCAGACACCGATGCGGCTGCTGATCACCGGGGGGACGGGCGTGCTTGGACGGGCGGTGCGGCCCCTCGCGGAGGCCCTTGCTGAGGCCAACCGCCTCCTCGCCCTCCACTGACGCACAACCGAAAGGCACGAGATGAAGATCGTTGTCATCGGCGGAACCGGCCTCATCGGGTCGAAGCTCGTCGAGACCCTGCGGGAGGACGGTCACGAGGCGCTCGCGGCGGCGCTTGACACGGGCGTCAACACGCTCACGGGTGAGGGGGTCGCCGAAGCAGTTGATGGCGCCCAGGTCGTCGTCGACGTGGAGAACGCGCCAGCCTGGGAAGACGCGGCCGTGCTCGACTTCTTCCACACCTCATCTCACAACCTGCTTGCCGCAGAGACGGCCGCCGGCGTGGGGCACCACGTCACATTGTCGGTCGTCGGCGCCGACCGGCTCCCCGAGAGCGGCTACCTCCGCGCGAAGGTCGCGCAGGAGGATCTGGTGAAGGCCGGGCCTATCCCCTACACGATCGTCCGCGCGACGCAGTTCTTCGAGTTCATCGGCCGGATCGCCGATTCGGGCACCGAGGGCGACATTGTCCGGCTACCGCCCGCCCTCGTTCAGCCCGAGTCAGCCGATGACGTCGTCAGCACCTTGGCCGACGTCGCGGTGGGCGCGCCACTCAACGACACGGTCGAGCTCGCGGGCCCGGAGGCGTTCCCCCTCGACGAGCTCGCCCGCCGTGTCCTGAAGGCCAGCGACGACGGGCGACAGGTGACTGCCGACGTTCACGCCCGCTACTTCGGCGCCGAGCTGGATGACCGATCCCTCACCCCCGGCGACGACGCACGCATCTGCTCAACGCGCTTCGAGGACTGGCTCCGCCGGTCCCCTACCGCCCCGCAACAAACGAAAGGCTGAGGATGGTGACCCCCGCAACTTCAACCGATTCGCTCGTGGAAGCGATGGCGACGCGGCTGCGCGTGATGGACCTGGTCGGCTGGCAACGGATAGCGGCCTGGGCGGAGCAGTCCGAACTGTCCTTCGAGGATCTACGCCTGTTACTCGCGCTCGCGGTGAAGATGGACGACGGCCCCGCCGCGATAAGCGAGCTCGCCGACCTCGCGGGCTTCTCGCTCGGCGTCGCCTACCCCGCCATCCACAGGCTGCGGGGTCGCGGCTACCTCCGCGAGGAACACCGTCAGTACTCGCTCACCGAGGACGGGCAAGAGCTCGTCACCAGGCTGGACGCCGCGCGCCGCCAGGGCATACAGGCATACGTCGACCAGCTGAGTCCTGACGACAGCCGGCAGCTCGAAACCGCCTTCGGAATCGCGCGATGACCTCAACCACGACAGGAGCACTCATGTCACTCACGACCACATCCACGTCCACTGATCGGGAGGCTCGACAGGTTGAGCAGGCGAACGCAAGCGGGCGGACGCCGGTCGTGTTCATCCACGGGCTCTGGCTACTGCCGAGCAGCTGGGATCACTGGGCCGACCTCTTCGAGGAGGCGGGCTATGCCGCGGTGACCCCGAGCTGGCCCGACGATCCCGAGACGGTCGCGGAGGCCAGGGCGCACCCCGAGGTCTTCGCGAAGAAGACGCTCGGCCAGGTCGCCGATCACACCGCCGAGGTGATCGGGGGGCTCGAGAAGAAGCCCGCGGTCATGGGCCACTCGACCGGCGGGTTGCTGGCCCAGATCATCGCCGATCGGGGTTTGTCGGCGGCAACGGTGGCGATCGATCCGGGACCGTTTCGCGGTGTGCTGCCGCTGCCAATCTCAGCGTTGCGGTCCGCGGGACCGGTGCTCCGGAACCCCTTGAACCGGGGCCGTGCGGTCGCGCTCACCCTGGACCAGTTCAAGTACGGCTGGGCGAACGCCATCGACGACGAGAAGGAGGCGGAGCGGCTCTACGAGACATACCACGTGGCGACGCCGGGCGTGGCCCTGATGCAGATGGCCAATGCCAACTTGAACCCGCGGACCGAGGCAAGGCTGGACCCCAGGAACCCGGATCGCGGGCCGCTGTTGATCATCGACGGAGAGAAGGACCACACGGTGCCGTGGGCGATCGCAAACGCATCATTCAAACGCCAGCGACACAACCCGGCGGTCACCGAGATCGAAAAGGTCCCCAACCGCGGTCACTCGCTCACCATCGACAGCGGTTGGCGCGAGGTGGCCGATAGGGCGCTCGCCTTCGTCAAGCGGTTCGCCCCACCGGACGAGAAGTAGCCGTCGACCAAGGAGCTGCACTATGCCTGTCGCTGAAGTTGCCCGCCAAATGCTCGACGCCTACCCGCGCGAGCTCAACGTCGATCGAGGCCTGTTGGTTAGCTGCATCGAGGCTTGCTCCGACTGCGCCGAGTCGTGCACCCAGTGCGCGGACGACTGCCTCGGCGAGGAAAGCGTCCAGGAGCTGACCACCTGCATCCGGCTGAACCTCGACTGTGCCGACATCTGTGCGACAACGGGACGGGTCGTCAGCCGGCAAACGGGCTATGACCCGGCTGTGACCAGCGCGATGCTCAGAGCGTGCGTCGAGGCGTGTGGCACCTGCGCCGACGAGTGCGAGACCCATGCCGCGCACGGGATGGAGCACTGCAGGGTCTGCGCCGAGGAGTGCCGCCGCTGCGAGCAGGCGTGCGGGGCGCTGCTCGCCGAGATCGCCTGAGTCCACCGCGAGCCTTGCCTATGCTCGGCCCATGGCGGCTGGCACGAGCTCGATCGTCCCGGAGCTGCCCATCATCCGCAGCCGTGAGCCGGGCGAGCAGCGCGCGACCTTCTTCGAGCTGTTCTTCGACCTCGTTTACGTCTTCGCGGTCACCCAACTGTCGCACCACCTGCTCGCGGACCTGAGCTGGTCCGGGGCCGCCCAGACGGCGTTCATGCTCGTAGCGGTGTACTGGGCGTGGAACTACACCACGTGGATGACCAACTGGTTCGACCCGGACACCGCGCCGGTCCGGCTCGTGCTGATCTTCGTGATGCTGGCGAGCCTGCTGATGGCGGTCGCGATCCCGGAAGGATTCGGCGAATACGCCCTGCTGTTCGCGTGTGGATACTCAGGTCTACAGATCGGGCGGAACGCGTTCGTCGTCGCGGTCACCCCGCGCGGTCCCTTCAACCAGAACTTCCGGCAGATTCTCGCGTGGAGCGTGCTGTCGGGCCCACTCTGGGTCGCGGGCGCCGTCGTTGACGCCGACGGGCTGCGCTGGGCGCTGTGGCTCGGAGCGCTGGGACTTGACCTCGCCGGGCCGTTGGCCTCTTATTGGCTGCCAGGCCTCGGCCATACGCCGATGAGTCAGTGGCAGATCGAGGGCGCCCACTTCGGCGAGCGCTTCCAGCTCTTCGTGATCATCGCGCTCGGCGAGAGCATCGTGCTTGCGGGCGCGACCGCCTCGGATACGGGCCTGAGCATCGAGGTCGTCTGCGCGCTCCTGCTCGCGTTCCTTTCCTCGACGGCGCTCTGGTGGCTCTACTTCGGCCAAGTCGCGAGCATGGCCTTCGAACGTATCCGCATGGCCACGCCCGAGGAGCGAGGCAAGATTGGCCGCGACATCTACACCTACCTGCATCTGCCGATCATCGCCGGGATCGTGCTCGTGGCGGTCGCCGACGAGCTGACGATCGGGCACCCCGCGGACGACCTGCAGCACGCGGGTGCGCTCGTGGCGCTCGGCGGCCCCGCCCTCTTCCTCGTAGGCCTGATGGCGGCCGCCGCCAGGATGGGCCGCGCCCAGAGCCGCCCGCGAGCGATCGCCGTCGGCGCACTGCTCGCCGCCGTGCCGCTCGCCGCCGGCGCCAGCGGGCTCCTCGTCTCGGCACTGCTCGCAGGATTTCTGACATTGCTGATCCTGGACGAGCAGCTGCGCCACGGGTATGCCTGACGGTGGCGCGCTCAGCGGAAGTCGAAGGCCTCGGAGTGGATGCGGTCGGCCGGGACCCCTCTCGTTGCCAGCCCCGTCGTCAGGTTGTCGATCATCAGCGGCGGCCCGCAGATGAAGACGCGACCGTGTGACAGGTTGGGGTTGACGGCCTCGATGTCGCTCACGGTCAGGTGACCCAGCGACCGCTTCCTCATCGGGATCACCCTGAATGCGGGGTAGCGGTCGGCAATGTCGAAGAGCTCGTCCAGGAAGTGGGCCTGTTCCGGTCCGGGCGTGCAGTAGTAGAGGTCCACCGGCATCGATCTGTCCAGGCTCCGGGCCCAGCTCAGGAACGGGGTGATGCCGATGCCTCCCGCGATCCATGTCTGCGGATGAGCCGGATCGCGCCTCAGGCAGAATGACCCGAAGGGTCCTTCCAGCTGCACCTGGGAACCCGGGCGCAGGTTCATCATCGAACCGGTGAAGTCGCCGAGCCGCTTGACGGCGATGCGGAGCGAACCATCGCGCGGCGCGCTCGCAATCGTGAAGGGGTGAGGCTCCCGGGCGATTCCACCCTGGTGGAACGTGGCGTACACGAACTGCCCGGGCTGAAAGGCCAAGCGACGTCCGGCGGGCGCCATGACGATCTCGACGGCGTCGTCATCGAGACGTCGGACGTCCTCCACGCTGTAGCCGTGGCGCCCGATGCTCGCCGGACCGCCGATCAATCGGTAACCCAGGCTCGCGATCCCCATCGCCGTCAGGCATGCCAGGTAGACGGTCAGGACAGGCGAGGAATTAAGCGTGCCGTGCACCGCGAAGGTATGGAGCGCGCCGAGGATGAAGGCCACGCCGAGCAGTCGCTGGACGAGCAAGAACGTCTGGTAATCCAGACGGCCGACGAGGCTGGTAACCACGAACCCGACCAGCAGCACGAAGGCGATCACTCCGGTGAAGGTGGCCCACCCCGCCCCCGGCACATAGAGGTCCAGCGCGTCCCCCGCCGCATGCAGCGTGAGAAACAGGACGTGCGCCGCCGCCAGCACCACCACCAGCACTCCGACCCGACGGTGAAGGCGGTAGAGGTGCTCCAGGCCACCTACGGCGCGCTCGATCGGACGGATGCGGCTCGCGAGGACGAGGTTCGATGCCCAAGCTGCCACGCCGAACAGCGCAGCGAGATTGGCGAAGCTGTGGAGTGTCGCCGCTCCGCTGAACCGGTCCTCCACCGACCGCACCGTCAGCCAGGGGACGAGAGGGAACAGCACTACAGCGGCCACCACGTGGTAGCCGGTGCGGCGCGCTCTCACCAGCTGACCAGTTTCCAGATCTCCGGTAGCCGGGTGGCCTCGTCGGCGCCCACCTCGCTGAAGATCGC
>JBJMKM010000055.1:0-11362 GCA_045805825.1 Solirubrobacterales bacterium | reverse complement strand
AAGAAGGCAGCGATCCGCGACATCCGAGGACGCCAGGTGATCCTGCGCGGGATCAACGTCACCGCCCTGGAGGACAATTTCATGGCGAACCCGAACCTGCCCGGTTCAGCACCGCTCACCGATGCGGACCTGGCGCAGATGCGCGATATGGGTGTGAACGTAATCCGCCTGGTGATCAGCTGGTCGGCACTGGAGCCTCGGCGTGGATCTCTGAATTCTTCGTACGTCGCCCGGATCAAGGACACCGTCGCGAGGGCGTCCAGATACGGCATCTACACGGTCATCGACATGCACAACGACGGTTGGAGCAGGTATTTGTCGACGCCTTGGGGTGAGCGATGTCCCAAGGGGCGATTCCCCAGCCTTGGCTGGGACGGTGCCCCAGTGTGGGCGACCAAGACCAACGGGAAGACGACCTGCATCTCGGACGAAGGCTCCAAGCGCTCGCCGGCGGTGATATGGGCGTGGATCAACTTCTGGCATAACCGGGACGGCATCCGCCACGCTCTGGTGAAGGCTTGGGGGCTGCTGGCCGCAAGGCTGGCGAAGCTGCGCGCGATCGCTGGCTACGACATCCTCAACGCCCCTGACCCCGCGGGCATCAGTCCAGGCCGCCAGATCCCGCTGCTGAATAGATTCAACGCGGCGACCATCGCCGCAATCCGAAAGGCCGAGAAGCGCCGGCATGGGATCAGGCACATCGTCTTCTTCGAGCCGAACATTACTTGGCGCCACGTTCCCCCACGGCAGGGATCCCCCAGCCCGCACTTCACCAGGAACCACAACATCGTCTTCGCCCCGCACCTGTATGGCGGTCTCAACCACGGCGGCGCCGGCCTATCGCTGGATCAAGCCCACACGAAGCTGAAGCGCGATGCGGACAAGATCGCCCACCGCGCAGCGCAATACCGGACAGCGGTCTGGCTCGGCGAGTGGAAGGTCAGCAACGGAGCGGAGGCGATGCCGCAGCTGTGGATGCAGCGATCGCTACTCGAGCGTCATCACTGGGGGAGCGCCTACTGGCAGTGGGAGATCAGCTGCGGCAATCCCCATCAGTTCGCCGGCCCGTTCGACCGCACACCGGCCCCGTTCACGGGAACCCTGAATCCGGTGCGGTGCCCAGGAGGAACGCCGTTGCCTCCACCGACCGCTGTACAGGAGGGATTGACTCTGCCGTCTCCGCGCGCCGCCCCCGGAATGCTTCGGGCACAGAGGACCAAGAGCAACGGCACGCTCACGCTGAGCGGGTCACAGCCGCGCTGCGGCAACAGGCCCCCGCGGCATAGCCACCGCCCACGCCTAACGGGCAGCGCGTGCGACCTGCTCGTGTGGTCGCCCACCGAGCCGCACCCGCACGGCCGGCACCTGAGCAGCATGAACAGCTGGCGCGTTCCGGGCGGCTGGATCACCAGGGCGCGCGTCCACGGGAGGTACCGGTTTGTCAGCCAGTGACGAGTCTGGCACCGTCAGTCGCCGCGGACGGCCGTGCGCATCTGGCCGACCACGGTGCGGAGGGACTCCGCGCTGCTCGCGGTGTGGCCGCTGAAGTTGAAGCCCATCTTCTCGATCTCGCCGATCACCGGGTCGTCGGGGTACTGCGCCCGGACCTCGTCGAGCAGGCCGTTGAAGACCTTGCCGAGGGCGCCGCTGTCTTTCAGCTCACCCTCCTGGTTGCCCAGGTCGTCGTAAAGCTCGTTGAGTCGGTTCTCGAGGTCCACTGCGGGTCAGCATAGGTTCTGGGTCGCCGCTGTGTGCGGGGTGCCCACTCGGCTCAGTTGTGCAGATGCCGAAGCGCCGCCTGGGCCGCGTTGAAGCCGCACATCCCGTGGACACCGCCCCCGGGAGGCGTCGCCGCCGAGCAGATGTAAACCCCTGGGATGCCGGTCGCGTACGGGTTGACGGCGAACCGAGGCCGAAAGAGGACCTGCTTTGGGGTGTTGGCGCCGTTGACGATGTCCCCACCGATGAGGTTCGTGTTGGCGGCGGCGATCCCGGAGGTCGAGCGAGATGCCGACCTGACGATCCGCTCGCGGAGGCCGGGGGCGAAGCGCTCCAGCTGCGCCAGGATCGCCGGCTCCGCGTCCCCGTCGTAGCCGTTCGGAACGTGGGCGTAGGCCCAGACCGGGTGGACGTCTCCGGCGGAGCGCTCGGGGTCGGCGAGGTACTGCTGGGCGACAAGGAGGAACGGTCGCTGGGGCATCTGGCCGCGGTTGATGTCGCGCTCGGCTGCGGCGAGCTCTGCGAAGGAGCCGCCGACATGGACGGTGCCTGCACGGCGGCACGCCTCGCTGGTCCACGGGACGCCATCCTGCACCGCGAGGTCGAGCTTGAAGGCTCCGGGCCCATGCCGGTAGCGGCGGTAGGCGCGCGCAACCCGCGCGGGGAGCCGATCGCCGGCCATGTCCGCCACCGCGGACGGCGCCAGGTCGAGGGCGACGACCTCGGCCTCACCCAACTCCGCGAGGGACGTAACGCGAACCCCGGTCTCGATGCGACCGCCCTGCTCGCGGATCACCGCCGCGAGCGCGTCCGTGATCGCGCGCGAACCCCCGCGCGCCACCGGCCAGCCGAAGGCGTGGCAGGAGCAGACCAGCGCCATGCCGACCGCGGCGCTCAGCGGCTGGCCGAAGGAGCAGAACGAGTGCGCCGCCACGCCGGCGAACAGTGCCTTGGCGTGCGCCCCATCCCAGACCCGCGCGACGGCCGAGATCGGCATCGTGGCCGCGAGTCCGAATCTCGTAAGGCTGATCGGATGCGTCGGTACGTGGAGGATCGGGCGCAGCAGGTCGTCGTTCAGGGCCGCGAAGGCCCGGGAGGGGGCACCGAAGAGTCGCCGCCAGGCATCCCCGTCCTCGCCGAGCCCGGCGGCCGTGTCGTCGATCGAGCGCAGCATCACGCCGGCGCTGCCGTCGTCGAGCGGGTGCGCCAGGTCGACCTCCGGCCGGCGCCACTCGAGGCCGCGGCGCTCGAGCTCGAGCGCCTTGAAGAACGGCGACCCCGACGCCATCGGGTGGACGGCCGAGCACTCGTCGTGCAGGACCCCCGGCACGGTGAGCTCGCTGGTCCGGGTTCCACCGCCGATGGTGTCCTCCGCCTCCAGAACCGTCACGTTCACCCCCTCGGTCGCGAGCGCAGCCGCGCACGCCAGCCCGTTGGGGCCCGAGCCCACGACGATCGCGCTGCTCACGAGGCGGCTGCTGGCGCGGGCGCCGGCTCCGGCCGGGCGGACCTGTCGACCTCAACCGGGAAGTCCCACGAGCCATCGAGCCAAGGGCCTCGGCGAAGCATCTCCGCGACGTCGACCCAGCCCTCTTCGATCAGCCCCGTCGCGGCGTCGTAGATCCGGTAGCGCTGGCGCTGAATCTGCGCCGGCTGGGATTCGAGGAAGACGACGCGCAGGTCGCCCTCGGCGAAGCCGCAGCGCTCCTGCACCGCCTCCAGCAGCCGCTGATCGTGGAAGTGACCGTCACCGAAGTTCCAGCCGTTGACGACGCCGGAAACCAGCTCGCCGTCGCGGACCTCGTAGTCGTCGACGTTTCCCGTTGCCCGGTATGCCAGGGCCAGCAGCGCGCGCCCGTGGCTGTGCAGCGCCCGGAAGCCGATCGACTTGAACATCAGGTACTCGGCCGTCTCGCGGTCGTACATCGCCGTCAGCTGCTCGACCACCACGGGAGCGACCCGGCAACAGCTGGTGTTCATGCAGCCCTCGGCCTCGGTGTCCCTGCGGAAGAGCCACAGGCTCGATGCCCAGTTGCCCGCGTAGTAGCGCATGCCCGGCAGGAACGAGATCTTGTCGGGCCACAGATTGCCTGCGATCGGAATCAGCACCCCGATCGTGACCAGCACGGCGATCAGGAGCGGGTTGTCGAGTGTCGAAAACGGGACGTCGCCGTAGTGGCCGAACAGGAATCCGAGGCCGAAGATCATGAAGAGGTTCCACTCGAGCGGAACGCCAAGGGCGAACGTCGACGTGATGTGGATATGGAAGAGCAGCATCACGCAGAGGGCGATCGTGCCGACGATGCCGCCGCGCGACACCATGAGCACGAGCGGCGCGGTGAACTCGACGGCGGTGCCCAGGTGCGCCGCGTATGCGGCGTTGCTGCCAGGCCGCAGATCCTCGGGGTAGTCCACGTACATCCGTGCCTTGGACTTGGTCGACCGGTTCCACGGCGTGTTGCTGGTCATCACCGACGTCACGAACGGAAAGTGATGGTTGAGCTTCGACGACGCCGCTCCCCACCAGATGAACAGGAAGACGAACTGCCAGCCGATGATCGCGTTCGAGACCGGGAAGAGCGCGACGACGAGCATGAAGCCGTAAACCTCGGGCCGCGCCGAGAGAAACGAGATCTTGTCTCGGAGGCCGAGGAGAACCAGGAGGCCGAGCGTGATCGCGATCGGGACGGGGTCGAGTCGCCCGGCCGCGGTGCCGGTCACGGCCTCGCCGTTCGACACCAGCAGGTAGATCAGCATCCCGAGCACGGCCGCGTAGAGCGCGACGTCCGCCGGCGTCCGCGTGGTGCCGCCGGTGAGCGGCACCTTGTCCGGCCACGGCGCCAACCGCACCGTCCCGGGCCGCAGGCGGTACAGCACGCCGCCGATCGGCGGGTTGTAGCGGGCGGTCAGGGCCATCGAGCCCGATCCGAGGCCGAGGATCTCCCACAGCATGGTCCAGACGACGGCCTTCTCGAAGACGATCGGCTCGCTCCACCAGTCCGTGACGTTCCCGAGGCCGCCGAGGCCGGACGTGGTGGCCGAGATCACCAGCGCGGCGCCGACTACGAAGACGATCAGCTTGACGACGTACAGCACGTAGATCAGGCCGGGCGCGCCGAAGCCGTTGATGACCCAATCCTGCGCGACCGGCTTCAGGCGCTCGAGGAAGGGCCTTTGCCTCCACTCGTCGAGGTCAAACGGCGGGGGCTCGGGCTGAATGAAGCCCATCAGCTGCACTCACTCACGGCGGGGCGAAGCTCCACGGCAAACGGGAACGTATCCGCTCGCCGCGCGCGGCAACGCACACGTCAGGTCGAGAAGCTAGGGTGCCCGGCCAAGTGAGAACACCTGCCGAGTCTCTCCGTCCGAGTCGGAGGGAGCGGGGGAACCAAGGGGGTCCGGATCCCGGGCCCGGGGGCGAATCGGAATCGATTCCGTAGCGCCGCTCTTTCAGCGCGAGCCCGACAGCTAACCCCGTAGGCCCGAGAAAGAGAGGTTCTCGATGACAGAGCGACTGCTCAACCTGATCGAGCCGCGCAGTGTCGACCGGCACGCGCTGCTCGCCGGCTGGATCGCGGGCGCCATCGTGGGGACGATCGTGGCCATCTGTGCGCTGCTCGTCCTCACCGGGGCGCACATCGGGACGTAGCTCGCCGCTGAGGGACAACCGGGACTGAACCCAAGCTCGCCGCGCGTACCCCCTCGCGCGGTTCGAGAGGGCCACGGATGGCCCCTGTCCGCAATGGATGTTGGGCGAGGACGTGGTCGACGCAGAGACATGTCAGGCGGCGAAGCCGCCGCACATGGTTCCGCTCTTGGCGGTAGGAATAGGGCCGTGAGCGACGAGCGCGCCAACGATCCGGGGTTCCTGTCGCCGGCCGGCGCCTCGCTGCTCGTGGACCTCTACGAGCTGACGATGTCGGCGAGCTACCTCGGACGCGGAATCACCGAGGAGGCGACCTTCGAGCTGTTTGCGCGGCGCCTCCCCCCTCAGCGCGACTGGCTGCTCGCCGCCGGCCTTGGCCCGACCCTGGAGCTCCTGCGCGAGCTTCGCTTCGGCGAGCGCGAGCTCGAGTATCTGCGATCGCTCGGCATGTTCGACGAGGGCTTCCTGGACGACCTGGAGAGGTTCCGGTTCACCGGCGACGTCGAGGCGATCCCCGAGGGAACGATCGCCTACGCCAACGAGCCCCTGCTCCGAATTACGGCGCCGCTGATCGAGGCCCAGATCGTCGAGACGGTGCTTCTGAACCAGATCAACTTCCAGACGATGATCGCGACGAAGGCCGCGCGGATCGTGCTGGCGGCGGGAGGCGGCGAACCAGGGGCCGGTGAGTGCGTCGTCGACTTCTCGCCGCGCCGCGATCACGGTGCCGACGCCGCGATGAAGGTCGCCCGCTCCGCTGCCGTCGCGGGGTGCGGGGGCACCTCGAACGTGGCCGCGGCGATGCGCTACGGACTGCGGCCCGTGGGGACGATGGCCCATTCCTACGTCCTCGCATTCGACACCGAGCCGCAGGCCTTCCGCTGCTTCATCGAGAGCTTCCCGGAGAACACGACGCTCCTGGTGGACACCTACGACCCGCTCGAGGGCGTGCGGAACGCGATCGATGCCGCCCGCGACGCGGGTGTCGCCCTCGTGGGGATCCGGCTCGACTCCGGCGACCTGCTCACGCTCTCCCGCGCTGCGCGTCGGCTCTTGGACGAGGCCGGAATGACCGAGACCCGCGTCACCGCGAGCGGCGATCTCGAGGAGGGCCGGATCACGGAACTGGTGGCGGCGGGAGCCCCCATCGATCTGTGGGGCGTGGGCACGGAGCTCGGCACGAGCCGCGACTCGCCCGTCGTGAACGGCGTCTACAAGCTGGTCGCGCTTCGGAGGGATGGCGAGTGGCAGGGCGTGTGGAAGCGCTCAGCCGACAAGGCCACCATCCCGGGCGCGAAGCAGGTGTTCCGCCGCTACGCCGACGGCGAGATGCGCGCCGACGTCATCGCTGCCGCGGACGAGCAGGCCGACGGGGTGCCGCTCCTGCGGCGGGCGATGCGCGGCGGCGACATAACGGCCGCCGAGTCACTCGACGAGATCCGGGAGCGCTCCGCCTCCCAATTGGCGGCGCTGCCGGAGGAGCTGCGGCGTCCGGAGCCAGCGGCCGAGCCGTATCCCGTGAGCTATTCGAAGCGGCTGCAGAGACTCGTCGCCCGGTCGGGCACGTGAATTCCACACTCGATCGAGTGTGGGTTTGAGCCGCATATATCGGCCAAATCACTCACTCGATGCGAAGGGCCGGCAGATTTCGCGGTGCGGTCTCCCCTACTTGCCTCAACGCCGCGCGGCGAAGAATGACTCCAGCAGCGACGCCGACTCGGCAGCAAGCAGCCCTGCCTCGACCTGCGGGCGGTGATTCAGCCGTGCATCACCCAGGACGTCCAGAACGCTTCCCGCCGCGCCGGCCTTGGGATCCGTGGCGCCGTAAACGACGCGCGGAACCCGCGCGAGGACGATCGCCCCGGCGCACATCGCGCAGGGCTCGAGCGTGACGTAGATCGTCGAGTCCGGAATGCGCCAGCCTCCGAGCCGCTCGGCTGCCGCGCGGAGCGCCAGGATCTCGGCGTGGGCGGTGGGGTCGGCTCGCAACTCGCGCTCGTTGCCGGCTGCGGCGAGGACCTCGCCGCCACGGGCGACCACCGCACCGATCGGCACGTCATCATGTGTGGACGCGCGCTCGGCCTCCTCGAGGGCCAGGCGCATCATCTGGGTGTCGGCAGGGACCGCCATCGGGCGACAGTATGGGCAACTTTGGACCCCCAAAACGTGTTACAGCTAATCCATGACTGAGTCGTACCCACCGTCCCTCGGCAGGGGGCTCAGGGCGGTTGTCTTGCTGGCTCTCCTGGGCGGCCTGCTCGCCGTCCAGGCGGCGCCGGCCTCGGCGGCCGCGCCGTCGTTCGCGCGCGATGAGGTGCTGGTCCACTACCGGGGCGATCGCGGCCAGCAGAGCGTGAAGGTGCCCGCTGGGCAATCGGTGCGGGCGACCCTGTCCGACCTGCGGGCCGACCCGGCGGTGGACTACGCACGCCCGGACTATCTCGTGCACGCCTCCGCCTTCTCTCCGAACGATCCCGGCAGCGAGACGCGTGGGGGCTGGGCGCGCGACCAGTGGAACTTCCTTGCACCGCCACGTGTCGACGGGGGCATCGCGTTGGTCTCGAGTTGGCAGCGGCTGATCTCGAAGGGCCATCCGGGAGCCAAGGGCGTCACGGTCGCGGTCCTCGATACCGGTGTCGCGTATCGGAGCAAGGGTCACAAGTACCGGCGCGATCCCGACCTTCCCGGCGCCAAGGGAGTCGTGCACCCGAAGGATTTCGTCGACGACGATGTGGTGCCGCTTGACCCCGAGGGACACGGCACGCACGTCGCCAGCACCATCGCCCAATCCACGAACAACGGCCTCGGGCTCACCGGGATCGCCTACCACGCCAAGCTGATGCCGATCCGCGTGCTGAACCGGCACGAGAAAGGCAGGGGGAGCATGGTCGCGCGGGGCATTCGCTTCGCCACCGAGCACGGGGCGGACGTCATCAACCTCAGCCTCGATTTCAACCCCGACGTGCAGCAATGCGACCAGATCGTCGCCGTCTGCCACGCGATCCAGCACGCGATCCACGAAAAGGTGGTGGTCGTCGCTGCCGCGGGCAATGGAAACCAGGCGGGGGTGCTGTACCCGGCAGCGGCCAAGGGTGTGATCGGCGTGGGCGCATCGACGTACCGCGGATGCGCCGCCGACTATTCCAGTTACGGCCCCGGCCTGGACCTGCTCGCGCCCGGCGGCGGCCAGGACAAGACGATCCAGGCGACTGCCGACCCCGGGTGCCATCCGTCGGCGGCCGGATATGAGATCCGCCAGTACAGCCTGGTTCCCAGCGCGGCCGACCACGGGAACTACCACCGCTTCGGGATCGTGGGGATGCAGGGGACCTCAATGGCCGCGGCGCACGTGTCGGGCGTGGTAGCGCTAGTTCTCGCGTCGCGCGCATGCGGTCGAGATCCGACGCCGAAGCGCATCGCTCACCGGCTCAAGGAGACCGCCATCGACCGCGGACCCCCGGGCGCTGACGAGGTCTACGGCTCCGGCTTGGTGGACGCGGGACGGGCGACGAGCGCGCGCGCCTGTAGCGCCGGCTAGCTTCTCCCGGTCCTACGTGGTCCGGACGATGTAGACGCTGGATGGAGCGTGATGCGAGACCTTGTTCGGCACGCTGCCGAGCAGGAATCGCTTCGCCCCGGTCATCCCCTTGTTCCCGACGACGACGACGTCGGCGTTGATCTCCTCCGCGACGTCGAGGATCGCGTCGGCGGGGTCGCCCTCGCGCGGATAGGAATCGGCGTCGACGCCCTCCTGCTTGGCATGCCCGACCGCCGTATCGAGGATGGCGTTGACGTCCTCCCGGGGGCCGACAATGTGAGAGACGTCGCCCGGGAGCTCGGCCTGCTCTTCGCGCAAACGGGTTTGCGGAATCGGCTCGAACGCCGCCACGATGTGAAGCTTCCCGCCCGCCATCTTCGCGAGCTGAATCGCCTGGCGAACCGCTTCGGTGGCGGTGTCTGAGCCGTCGGTGCCAACGACGATGCGTTCGAACAAGACATTCCCTTCCTGTCGCGGATCCCGCGGGATCCTATCCCGCGCCAGGCTAGAGGAGCCGCACGAGCGCGATCACGATCGACGCCAAGAGGCATACGACGAGGATCGTCATCGAGATGACCCAGGCACGAGGCACGGCCATAGGGTACGGTCGCGGATGAGTGGGCGAGGAACGTCAGTGACGAGTCAGGCATGTGCCGTTAGGCGGCGAAGCCGCCGTCAGTAATGCCGGAGGTGGAGACAGTCACCGGGGCGATCGACGCCGAGGAGCTCGGCACGACCCTCATCCACGAGCATCTGATCTTCCGTGACGAGGCGGTGCTGGCGCAATGGCCACACGCCGGCACCGTCAAGGAATCCGAGTCGCCGGAGAACGTCGACTCCGACGGGGCATTCGAGTCCGCGCTCGAGTCGGCGCGCGCCGTCCTCGAGAATGGCGTCAAGACGATCGCCGAGCCCACCGGAATGTTCGGTGGCCGCGACGTGCGGTTCTCGCGACGGGTCGCCGAGGAGACCGGCCTCCAGGTCGTCCCCTGCACCGGCATCTACACGTACGACTACCTGCCGCCGTACTTCATGTTCCGCGACGAGGACGCGATGGCGGACCTCTTCGTCCACGACATCGAGGAGGGGATCCAGGGCACCGACATCAAGGCGGCGTTCCTGAAGTGCGCCGCCGACGAGCCCGGTGTCACCCCGAACGTGGAGAAGGTCCACCGGGCGGTTGCCCGGGCGAGTGTCAGAACCGGCAGGCCGATCATGGCCCACTCCCGCCCGGCAAGCCAGACGGGACCGCGCCAGGTGGAGATCTTCCTGGAAGAGGGCGTTGCGCCCGAGCGGATCCAGATCGCGCACACTGGCGACACCGACGACCTGGACTACATCGAGGGCCTGCTGAGGACGGGCGTCTACATCGGCATGGACCGGTACGGCCTGGAGATCTTCCTGCCGATGGAGCGTCGCAACGCGACCGTCGTCGCCCTCCTGGAGCGCGGCTACGCCGAGCGCATGTTCCTGTCGCAGGACTTCTGTGCAACCCTCGACTGGTACCCACCCGAGGTGGGCAAGCAGATGATGGAGGCCGGCGCCGCAAAGGACTGGAGCATGACCCTCGTGTTCGAGCAGGTGATCCCCGCGCTACGGGAAGCCGGGATGAGCGACGAGCAGCTCGAGACGATGATGGTCGAGAACCCGAAGCGCTGGCTTACGGCGTAACGCCCAGGTCCACGACGAGCGGGCGGCCGACGTTGCCCTGGTCGTCCACCGCGCGGATCGCGACGTACCGCCGGGCACCCGGCGGGAGCTTGTAGGTCTGTCTCGTTCCCGCGGCCGTCGGAGCGGGCGCACCCGGAAGCTTCGTCGCACCGTTGAAGTTGGACGGGTTGATCGGGTTGTCGGAGGTCACGATCTCGTAGCGTTTCGCCGTGCCGCAGAGCAGGTCGTCGCCGGGTGCCTGGAAGGCGATGGCGGTTGCCGTGTGGCCAGGCGCGTAGGGTGTTCCGGGGAGCGTCGCGTCACGCTCGGTGTCGCCGGAGTTCGCATTGTCGTGGTGGAATCGCGGCCAGGACGACGGCGTGCAGGCCTGCGCCCCCGTGCGGTAGGCGTCGATGTACCCGGAGCGCGTCTCCGAGATGACGATCTTGTGGGCCGCCTTTGCCGTGTCCAACGTTCCAAGCGACCCGATCGTCGGGTTGGCGACCGTCCAGTCGGTCGTCAGCTTGGGCCATCCGGGCAGCTCCGCGCCGGCCGCGGTGAAGGCGTTCAGGTCCATGCTCGCGGTTCCCTCCACGATCTCCTCGCCGGGCAGTCCGTCGAGGTCGGCGACCGAGGGGCCGGTCAGGAACTGCAGGTCGTTCACGGCCTGCGGGAAGTTTGGCCGCAGCTGACCGTCACCGTCGACGCTCCAGGCGGCGAGGAAGTCCTGGCCGGTCGGCTGGTAGTCCTGAAGGCCCACGTCGAGCGCCCGGCCCAGGCCGGCGGCCGGCGAGAGGAAGCTGAGGCCG
>JBJMKM010000054.1:0-10435 GCA_045805825.1 Solirubrobacterales bacterium | reverse complement strand
GATTTCCAGCTCGAGCTTGTCGAAGTCGGTCCGCTGGCCGACCCGGGCTGTATCGACCGAATACGAGGCACGGCGGATCGGCGAGAAGATCGAGTCGATCGGGATCACGCCCAGGGGCTGGTCCTCGGTCTTGTTCTCCTCCGCCGGCGAGTAGCCGCGGCCGCGCCCGATCGTGAGGTACATCTCGAGCTTGGTCTTCTTCTCGAGCGTGGCGATCGGAGCATCCGGGTTCAGGATCTCGACGCCCGCGGGCAGGTCGATGTCCTTGGCCTTGACCTCACCGGGCCCGCTCGCCACGAGCGGAGCCTCGACCTCGTCGGCGTCCGTGTGCATGCGGACGACGATCTCCTTGAGGTTCAGGACGATGTCGGTGACATCCTCCTTCACGCCGGAGATGGTCGAGAACTCGTGGGCGACGCCCTCGATCCGCACGTTCTTGATCGCGGCTCCGCCCAGTGAGGACAGGAGCACACGACGCAGGCTGTTGCCGAACGTGTAGCCGAAGCCCTTGTCGAGCGGCTCGATGGTGAAGGTGCCTCGGTTGTCGTTGACCTTCTCTGAGGCGATCTTCGGGATCTGGAATTCGGGCAGGGTGGTCATTACTTCCTTCGTTGTCGCGTTTTGGGTTGCCGGCCCTACTACTTCGAGTAGAGCTCGACGATCAGCTGTTCGGAGACCGGCGTGGTGATCTCGCTGCGGTCTGGCAGGCGAAGCACCTTCGCGGTCAGTGAGTCGTGGTCCGCCTGGAGCCACGGCGGGACGGCCGCGGTCAGCTCGGTGGCGGAACGGACTACATCGGCGGCGCTTGAGTTGGGCCGGATGGAGATCACGTCGTCGGGTCGCACCTGGTACGAGGGGATGTTGACCCGGCGGCCGTTGATGAGCCAGTGACCGTGATCGATCAGCTGGCGCGCCTGGCGCCTGGAAGCTGCGAATCCGAGCCGCACGAGGACGTTGTCGAACCGGCGCTCGAGGAGCCGCAGAAGGTTCTCGCCGGTGACGCCCGACTGGCGCGACGCCTTGTCGTAGTAGCCGCGGAACTGCTTCTCGAGCACCTGGTAGTAGCGACGCGCCTTCTGCTTCTCGCGGAGCTGCTGGCGGTACTCCGACTGGCGCATCCGGCCGCGGCCGTGCTCTCCAGGCGGGTAGGACCGGCGCTCGACGCCGCACTTCTCGGTCATGCAGCGTTCGCCCTTCAGGAAGAGCTTCTGGCCCTCCCGGCGGCACTGCTTGCACTGAGGTCCCGTGTCGCGGGCCATCAGACGCGCCTCCGCTTCCGGGGGCGAACACCGTTGTGGGCCTGGGGCGTCACGTCCTTGACGGTCGTGACCTGGAGTCCAGCGGCCTGAAGCGAGCGGATCGCGGTGTCGCGGCCGGAACCGGCGCCCTTCGCGTGGACTTCCACGCGCTCGAGCCCGTGCTCCATGCCCTTGCGGGCCGCGGAATCCGCTGTCACCTGCGCCGCGAACGGTGTCGACTTGCGGGAGCCCTTGAAGCCGGCGGACCCCGCGGACTCCCAGCAGACGACGTTGCCGTCGGTGTCGGTGATGGTCACGATGGTGTTGTTGAAGCTCGTCTTGATGTGGGCGACCCCGTAGGCGATGTTCTTCTTGACGCGACGACGCGTCCGGCCCTTGCCTCTCTTTGGCTGCGGCATCCCGGCTCCCCTACTTCGGCTGCGGCGGCTTGCGCCTGCCGGCGATGCTCATCTTCTTCGGGCCCTTGCGCGTCCGGGCGTTGGTCTTGGTCCGCTGGCCGTGGACGGGCAGCCCGCGACGGTGGCGAAGGCCGCGATAGGAGCCGATCTCCGAGAGCCGCTTGATGTTCTGCGAGCGGTCCCGGCGAAGGTCACCCTCGACCTCGCGTGACTCCACCGCCTCGCGGAGCTTCACGACCTCATCGTCGGTCAGGTCCTTCACGTAGGTGTTGGGATCGACACCCGTCTCCCCGAGGATCTTGCGCGCCGCCGAGTCACCGATGCCGTGGACGTAGGTGAGCCCGACCTCGACCCGCTTGTTGGTTGGAACGTTGACGCCGGCGATACGAGCCATCAGCCCTGCCTCTGCTTGTGCCGCGGATTCGAGCAGATCACGAGCACGCGACGGCGCCGCCGAATGATTCGGCAGCGCTCACACATCGGCTTTACGGACGCTCGTACCTTCACCCTCTACTCGCTGGGTCGTATCCAATCAACTTCGGAGAAAGCCCGCCGGCCCCATGAATCGGACCAACAGGCACAAAAAACGGCCCTTCGGCCAACGGAGAATGGTAGCAGGGCACGCCTGAGCGCCATGCGTGTTGGGCACGGTCGCTAGGGCCGGCTGAGCTTCATCCCCATTCGGGCTACCGGTCGGACCGGCGCTGTCTCTCTGCCAGCCGGCTCGTGGCGCCGGAATCCCTCCACCAACCGCCCGATGGCATGCACGAAGCGGAGGGCCCCGATACCAATCCCGCCGATCAGCACCAGCGGGAGGGCGAGGGCCAGCAGCGGCAGCGCGGCGGCGACCGCCAGGACGATCCCCGGCAGCGCAAACGGAAACAGCGCCATGGTCACGATGCCAGCGCCGACGTTCCAGCTCGAAAGCTCATCGATCATCTCACCCCGCGACGGGTGGTTCATGACCTCTCCTTTCGTCGTCTCATCTACTGAGATGACCCCTGGAGGGGCGAAGATGTGACGGTGGCGCGTCGCTAGTCCAGGTTCTCGACGACCTCGTTTGCCCGCGACCACTGCTCGGGCGGGACCACGAGGTAGACATCGCCCCTGCCGAAGCGGTCGAGCGGGTGGTCAGCCACGCAGGCGGCCTCCAGGCCCGCGCTTCGCAGGTGGTCTCGCCAGGCGACGGCCGCCTTCTCGTCGTCGAGCGTGGCCACCGTCGCCCAGTCGGCCAGCCGAGGATCGCCGATCGATATCGTCGGCTCCTTCGCCGCACGAGATCCGAACAGGCGCCTGAGAGACATTGGCGGAGACTCTAAGTTGACTTCCGGCGCGGCGGTGAGAGGATGCCGATGGCGGCACCACGACCGAGGAGGAAGCAATGGCCGAAATTCCATCCTGGCGGGTCACTGGCGACTGGTTCGACGTCTGCAGATGCCGTGTCCCGTGCGCGTGCACCTTCGCTCAGGCGCCCGACGAGGGGCAGTGCGACGGCATTCTGGCGTGGCACATACGCGAGGGGAATTACGGTGACGTCAGCCTCGACGGGCTAAACGTCGTGGCGGTCGCCTCCTTCGAGGGAAACATCTGGGCCGGGGAGGCCAAGCCCGCCATGGGGTTCTTCATCGACGAGCGCGGTGACGACGACCAACGCGAGGCCATCCAAACCATCTTTGGCGGCAACGCCGGCGGTTGGCCAGCGGGGTTCGCCGCGATGATCGACGAGGTCCGGGGCATCGAATACGCGCCTATCGAATTCGAGATCGCCGACGACCTCGCCAGCTGGCGCGTCGAGGTGCCGGGCATGGCGAAAGGGAGCGCGGTGGCGCTGGCCGGGCCGACGACACCGGAGGAGGGCGCACGCGTGCAGGTCCACAACGCTCCGGGCGCCGAGGTCGGCCCAGGACAGGTGGCGACCTGGGCCACGGCCGAGGAGGACGAGGTCGAAGCGTTCGGGTTCAAATGGAGTTGGCCCGGGCGCTCCAGCAAGCACTTCCCATTCGACTGGTCCGGGCCGGACGAGGCCTGACCGCCTCTGGCCGGGCTACGGCAGATTCTTGTCGACCGAGACCGTCTGCTGGAACGTCGGGCGGTTCTGGAACGGGGCCGGCGGGACCGAGATCGCCGACGTGATGACAGAGCGGTTCTGGTCGTAGCACTGCGGGTCCGGGTCGTCGCTGCAGGCCTCGTTCTGGCCGTAAAGGGTGGTCGGCGAGACCTTGATCGCCTGCCGGAGTGAGTCCCGAAGCGCGGCGCGGCACTTGCGCTTCGAGCCGCCGCCGCAGTAGACCCTGCTCCATGAGCCGCTCGGACGTGGCCCGAAGAGGTCCCGGAGATCCTTCGACACGTACCCCCACCAGCCGGAGAAGTAGTCCGGCGCCGTCGGCGTGCCACGGGTGTGGTCCCCCACGGAGAGCATCCCCTGGACCTGCGAGTAGAGCTTGCTGCCCAGTGCAGGCTCGAACTCCGAACGGACGAGGAGCGGCCACCACGCATCCATCAGCTCGACCGCCCGGGTGTACTCGTAGGACCCGTTCTTGTTGAGGTCGCGACGGTGGGCACCCGCTCGGTGCCAGGCCATGAGCGCAGACATCGCCTTGCGCAGGCCAGGGGACTGCGGGTTACCGATCGCACGCTTGAGCAGCGGAACGAGCTTCACGCCCCGGAGATCCTGGGTAGCGGGTTCCTCCATCGACTTGACGAGCTGCACCAGCGATGCCTTGTGGGGGCCCCGAATCGAGGCGCGCACGCGGTCGGCGATCATCTGCTGGCGGTGGATTGGCCCGTAGTCGTACTGGTCGTCCGCCGCGGCCCAGCCCGGAGCCTGCTTGTTGTTCCACGAGACGAGGTAGCGCGGATCGACAGCGTGGGGATGGCGGTCGATCGGCAGCCAGTCGGCCTCGTGCGTCGTCGGGTTGTAGCCCTTCCAGTCGTATTGCCCGGTGCCCAGGATGGGGAAGTCCGGCGACGTCCCCTGGGCTCGCTTGGGATACCAGCCGGTCAGGTAATAGGCGATGTGCTTGGAGTCGAGGTAGGACCAGTTGAAGGCGAAGTTCATGGACTTCGCCGCCTGGCGGAACGAAGCCGGTCCGTTCCGCATGAAGCGAGGGTTGTTCATCTTGGTGAAGAACAGCGCGGAGTCGGCCTCGTGGAAGTAGGTCGACCTCGAGGAGACGAACGCCACCTTCTTGCCATGCACCTTGCCGCGCGCGTAGACGATCCCGTGGACGGTGCGGTACGCCTTCAGGGTCTCGCTTCCCGGTGGTGTCTGGTCGACGCCGTTGGGCGTCCAGCTGTTCCTGCGGTCGAGCTCCTGCATCGGCAGGCATCGCCCCTTGTAGCGGTAGTGGAACCCGTCCTTGCACAACACCTCGGCGAACGTGTCGACGTTGTCCGACGTCGCGGTCGTCGCGCTCCACGCGTAGTCGCGGCCGTGGCCCAGCAGCACGTAGAGGTTGACGCCGGGGAACGTGGCTCCGCGGGCGTCGATGCCCGGCCCGTGGACGTCCATCTCCATCAGGATCTGCGGGTCGTAGTAGCCGACCTGGGGACCCAGCACACCGATCGGGTGTCCGGTCTGCGACTCGCGAGCGGAGACCAGCTCCCAGTTCGAGGCGTGAGGCATATGCAGCGCCTGCATCAGCTCGGCTCCGACATTGCCGAACTCGCCCTGCGCGCTCGCGGATTCCGAGTCCTGCACCGGCGGCGCCACCGGCGCCGGATGAACGGAACCCGGGTCGGGTAGAGCCAGCCCGCGCTTCGCGAACGCGCTCGTCGTCTCGTAGGGGAAGCGCTGCTTGACGGTGGTCGGCGCCTCGGGGTCGTTCTTGGCCCGGAACCCAAGCCAGGCGCGGCGCCCCGCCCTGCGCCCGAAGCGCTTCTCGAAGGACTGCATGAGCTGGGCGGAGTCGAGCTCGCGCCCGCCGCCCTTGCCGAAGATCCCGCCGATCAGCGACGCCTCAGCGACGACGTCGGTGGGCTTCCAGTCCTGCGGGAGCTTGCCCAGCGCTCCGTACTCGGCCGGCATCAGGGTCGGATCCGACCTGGCGTCGTCGATGTAGGCGTTGATGCCGGCCACATACGCCTTCACGTCGGCGACCAGATTCTCCCCGGCCTTGCCGTAGAACTTGCCCGCCTGGTTGATCTGCCTCTGAAGGTCCGCCTCGGTGTAGGGGGCGAACTGCCACTGGGCGCGGTCCATCTCCCGATTCGACGGAGACCCGCCGATGAACGAAGACAGCTGCGCGCGGCCGGTATGGCGCAGGATGTCCATCAGGAACAGGCGGTCCTGGGCGCCGGCATACCCGGTTCCGAACATGGCGTCGTCGCGGGTCTTGCCGTAGATGTGCGGGACGCCGAATTGCCTGTCCCGGAGGATCGTCACCCCCGGCTTCGGTTGGGTCGTCGACTCGACATCCGTTCGCTTCACGCCGAAGGTGGCGTCCTTGTAGTACCGCTGGATCGTCGAGCTCTTGAGCGTCTCCGCGCCCTGGATCAGGTTGTCGTAGAGGGGTTGCTGATCGACCCAGTGGTCGGGGTACTCGCCGGTCGCCTCGAACCTCGCGAGATCGACAGCGTTGTCGGTGCCGGCCTCACCCGGTGGGAGTACGTTGCGAAAGCCGCCCGCGTCGTTGGTGCCATACGGCGGTACCCGGGGAGTTATGAGGCCCTTGGACTGCGTGCCGGATGCGCCCGATGCGGTCGCCACCGCGAGCGCGAGCGCCGCGCCCAGCACGACGATTCCCAAGACGATGCGGGCTGTCACCGGGCCTTTGTGAGCCGTCATCTCCATCCCATCCTCGGCGGTCCGAGCCGCGGGCAAGCCGGGCGAGTATAGGAACGGGGTCCCGGCCGCGCGCCGGTTCTATGCGGGCTCTACGCCTGGCCGACCGCGACGCCGACGCCGGCGACCATCGCGCCGGCGACGGTCACCTGAAGCAGCGAGTGGGTCAGCGGCACGCGCAGGAAGCGCCTGCGGACCCACGCGATCGCGACGAGCTCACAGGCCACGACTGGATAGGCCACCGCGAGTGCTGTCCCGAGGTCGTCGATCAGGAACGGGAGCGCGTGGAGGCTGCCGCCGACGAAGGTCGCCACGCCGGTGATGGCGCCGCGGGTGAGCGAATCGCCGCGACCGGTGAGCGAGCCGTCGTCGGACAGGCCCTCCGAGGTACCCATGCTGATGGCCGCCCCGAGTGCGGCCGCGAGGCCCACGAGAAGCGCCGAGTGCGAGCCGGCCAGATACGCCGCCGCGAAGATTGGCGCGAGGGTCGAGACGGTGCCGTCGATCAGGCCGATCAGGCCCGGCTGCACGATCTGCAGCAGGCGGTCCCTGTCGCTCGCGCCGCGCCAGTGTTCGATGACCGAATCGACCATGTGCCGTCTTATAGCAAATGATTTAAAGTTAGGAATGCCTAAGAGATAGGTATCCTGCGATAAGGCATGAACCCGACCGAGTTAGACACCCAGGCTCCACCCGACGCGGCGGCGGCGCTGCGCGCGGCCGGGTATCGCGTCACCCCCCAGCGGCTCGTGATCCACCGGACGTTGGTCGATCTACACCGCCACGTCGGCGCCGAGGAGCTGCTCGAGGCGGTTGGGGAACGGCTTCCCAACGTCTCGCTCCCGACCGTTTACTCGGCGCTCGACGCGCTCGAGGATTCGGGGCTAGTGAGACGGGTCTCCGCCGGGCAGGGGCGCGCGCTGTATGACGCGCGCCCGGCCGATCACCATCACCTCGTCTGCCGCCGGTGCGGTGCGGTCGAGGACCTCGACGCCCGGGTGACGCTCTCCGGAGCGCTCTCCTCGGCACGCGAGCACGGCTTTGCGCCGGACGGCGCCGAGGTCGTGGTCCGCGGGTTGTGCGCTTCCTGCCGCGCCGCCTCGGCCTGAGCGCGAGGTTCACCAGATGCCGGGGATGAGCCTCTTGGTGCTGGCCATGTAGGCGCGGTAGGGCGCGCCCAGCTCGCGGGCGAGCACCTGTTCCTCGGTCAGCAGGCGGACGCTGAACGCGATGAGGGGTGGCAGCACGCACGCGGGTAGGGACAGCCAGGTCCCGAGCGCGATCCCCAGACCGAGCTCGGCCGTCAGGAGGCCCGTGTAGCTGGGGTGCCTGATCACGCGGTATGGGCCGGTGTCAACGACCTCGTGACCCGGTTGGACGACGACGGTGAACTTGAAGAAGCGGCCCAGCACGTGGAACGCCCATGCCCGCAGGCCCAGACCGAGGGCGAAGACCGGCACGCCGACCGCGATCGGCCACCAGCCGGGGCCCGGCAATGCCAGGCTTTGGACGCCCCTGGAGGCTGCGAGGCCCAGCGCCAGTCCGCCGACGACGGAGACCGTCAGCGGGATGAAGCTTCGGTCCCGTCCGCCACCCCGGCCGGCTCGAATTGCGAGCACGAGCTCGAAGACGCTCCACGCTGCGGCGCAGGCCCAGATCAGATCCGCCGCCGCCCCGCCGTGCGCTGCGAGCGGCTTCATCGAAGCGGTCTATTCCTCGTGCCAGGGGGTGAGGATGCGCGGGCCGTTGTCGGTCACGGCGACGGTGAACTCGAAGTGAGCCGCGAGCGACCCGTCAGCGGAGTAGACGGCCCAGTTGTCGTCGCCCACGCGGACGTTCGGGCCGCCGGCGTTCACCATCGGCTCGATCGCCAGCACCATGCCGGGCTCGAGCTGGGGGCCGCGGCCCGGCTCGCCGTAGTTCGGGATCTGCGGGTCCTCGTGCATGTCGCGGCCGATGCCGTGACCGACCAGCGACCGGATGATCGAGAAGCCGGAATCCTCGACGTGCCGCTGAATCGCCGCGGAGACATCCCCCAGATGGTTGCCCGGTCGGGCCTCATCGGCGCCGGCGAAGAGCGCTCCCTTGGTCGCGTCGAGCAGCTTGCGAGCCTCCGGCTTGATGGGCCCGATGGGAACGGTCGTGGCGGCATCGGCGACCCAACCGTCCTTCGTGACTCCGACGTCCAGCGAGATCACGTCGCCGCGCTTGAGCGCGTACGGGCCCGGGATTCCGTGGACGACCATCGAGTTGGGCGACGCGCAGATCGAGCCCGGGAACCCGCGGTAGCCCTTGAACGAGGGCGTCGCCCCCTGGGCGGCTATGAACCGATCCGCGGCTTCGTCCAGCTCGGCCGTTGTGATCCCCGGGTGGCACTTCGCACGCAGCAGCTTCACGCAGCGCGCCTGGATCGCTCCGGCGGCCGCCATCTGCTCAATCTGCTCGGGGGTCTTGCGGATGATCACCGAGGACGAGATTAGAGCCCTAGTGGCGCCTCAGGTAAGCACGAGTCGCCATTAAAGCTCCTCTTCCTTTCGCAGGGTCGCGAGGAGGGCGTTGATGCGGTTGCCCACCTCGTCGGGCGCCGGCTTCCCGTCCACGCGGTTCAGGATTCCCCGCTCCTCGTAGTACGCGACGAGGGGCTCGGTCTTGTCGTGGTAGGTCCCGAGCCGGTGGCGCACCACCTCCGGCTTGTCGTCATCGCGGATCTCGAGTTGCTCGCCGCAGACGTCGCACACGCCGTCCTCCTTGGGCGGGTCGAACTCCATGTGGAAGACGTGGCCGTTCGGGCAGAGTCGGCGGCCGCTGAGCCGTCTGACGACCTCCTCGTCGGAGACGTCGATCAGGAGGACCGCGGTCAGCCCGCGCCCGAGCTCCGTGAGCTTCGAGTCGAGGGCCTCGGCCTGCGCGATGGTCCGCGGAAATCCGTCGAGGATGAACCCGTCGGCGGCCTCCCCGCTCGCCACGCGCTCGGCGATCAGGCCGACCATCACCTCGTCGGGCACGAGGTCGCCGCGGTCCATGTATTCCTTTGCCGCGTTGCCGAGGTCCGTCCCCTCGCGCACCGCCGCGCGCAGGATGTCGCCGGTGGCGTAGTAGGGCAGGTCGAAGTCCTCCACCAGGCGTTCTGCCTGGGTGCCCTTTCCCGCCCCCGGCGGGCCAAGCAGGATGAGGTTGAGCTCGCTCACGAAGCGGCAAGGCTAACGCCTAAGATGCGGCCACGATGTACTCGATCGCCCGCCGCGAGGAGGCCCTCGACTTCATGGCCAAGTGGCCGGAGTACGGCGAGCAGCGCTGGTACAGCGACGCGCTCGGCACCGAGCAGGTGTCCTTCAGCTGGCGGCGGATGTCGCCCGGCACCGGCGGGCGGGGCAGCTACGGCCACAGCCACCCGGGCCAGGAGGAGGTGTACTTCGTTGTCTCGGGCACGGTCACGTTCAAGGTGGACGACGACGTGTTCGAGGCCGGGCCGCAGACCGCGGTGCGGATCGAGGGCGATGGGTTCCGCTCGGTCCACAACGACACCGATGCGGAGGCGGAGCTGCTGATCTTCTCCACCCGGCTTGCGGAGCCGCCCCTCGAGCGGCAAGACGACTTCTGGCATACTTGAGGAAGCCCTCGTAGTTGCGCATCATCAGCTGCGCCTCGAGCTGCTTCATGGTGTCGAGCGCCACGCCCACCACGATCAGGAGCGAGGTGCCGCCGAAGGCGAACGTGGCTCCCGTCTGGTTGGTCAGGACGGTCGGCAGGGCCGCCACGGCGGCCAGGTAGAGCGCGCCGGGGAAGGTCAACCGGGCCAGTATTCGGTCGAGGAACTCCGCCGTCGGTCTTCCAGGCCTCACCCCCGGGATGAAGCCTCCGTACTTCTTCAGGTTGTCGGCCTGCTCCACCGGGTTGAACGTGACCGCCGTGTAGAAGTAGGTGAACAGGATGATGAATAACGACTCACCGATGATGTAGGGGGCGCCCCGGAAGTTGAAGAACGCGGACAGGTC
>JBJMKM010000053.1:0-18782 GCA_045805825.1 Solirubrobacterales bacterium | reverse complement strand
CGCGGTGGCAGAGCTCCACGAGGGCGAGACCGTTCTCGATCTCGGTTCCGGCGGGGGCATCGACGTCCTGCTCTCGGCCCGTCGGGTGGGCCCGGGCGGGAAGGCATACGGGCTCGACATGACCGACGAGATGCTCGAGCTCGCCAAGCGCAATCAGCGCGAGGCCCGTGTCGAGAATGTCGAGTTCCTGAGGGGCACCATCGAGGCCGTACCCCTTCCCGACGACTCCATCGACGTGATCATCTCCAACTGCGTGATCAACCTTTCGGCCGACAAGCCTGCGGTCTTCCGCGAGGCCGCTCGGGTGCTGCGTCCCGGTGGGCGCTTCGCGGTCAGCGACGTCGTCGCCGACGCGGACATGGACGAGGCAACCCGCCGCGACATGGAGCAGTGGACCGGCTGCATCGCGGGCGCGCTCACGCGCGAGGAGTTCGAGCGCCAGCTGAGCGCGGCGGGATTCGAGGAGGTCGAGGTCACCGAGACGCATCGCGTCCACGACCAGGCCGCCTCGGCGATCATCCGCGCTCGGCTGCGCCGATGAAAATCACTAACGACACCAGCCAGTTTCGCGGCTAATGCCCCTCACCAACAGAACTGCCGAGACCCAGCTGAACGACCCCCAGACGCTCTACCGGCGCTGGGAGGAGCAGCAGTGGAGCCCGTTCGAGATCGAATTGGCTCGCGACCGCGACCAGTGGCCGCGGATGAGCGACGCCGACCAGGGCCTCATCTACTGGGCGCTGTGCTCGCTGATGGTGGCCGAGGAGCGGATCACGACGAAGTTCTCGGGTCTGGTCGCCGCCTACGGCACAGAGGAGGAAGCCACCTTCCTCGCCACCCAGCAGGTCGACGAGGCGCGTCACATGCAGTTCTATGCCCGCTTTCGCGATGAGGTGATCGACTCGCCCGCGGAGATCGCGGCGCATGTCGAGAGCGCTCGTGAGCAGGTGTCGCCCGCCTTCCGCCGGATCTTCGACGAGGCGCTCGTCGAGGCGCACGAGGCGCTGGTGGCCGCCCCGGCCAACCTCGCGGCAAAGGTCCGGTTCGTGACGATCTACCACCTGATCCTCGAGAGCACCCTCGGCCTGACCTCGTTTCGGTTCATCACGCGCTACCTCGAGCGGGAGGAGCTCCTGCCGGGCTTCGTCGAGGGCTACTCCAAGATCCACCACGACGAGACCCGTCACATCGGCTACGGCGTGTGGTTCCTCCGTGAAGCGGCACGCGGGCATGACGGGGCGGGGCAGGTCATCCGCGACACGCTCGCCGAGCTTCTGCCCGTGATGGCCGAGACACTCACTCCGCCCGATCGCGACGGCGATGCCGACTGGGATGCCCTTGGAGCCGGCGCCGACGAGATCCGCGAGTTCGCCCTCGGAGGGCTCACGCGCCGGCTCGAGATCATCGGCACGCCTCTGTGAGCGGAGCGCGCGGGGCTTAGACGCCGGCCCCGCGGGCGCCGCGGCCCTCGCCGGCGGCGAAGCGGGTGGCGCCTCGGACGCCGGTCTCGATCGATGCGCGCCCGATTTCCGCCTCCAGCTCGAGCCCATCCGCCAGCGTCAGCCCGGCGCCATCGATCGCCGCGCGGCGGTCCGACAGCATCGTCGTCTGGGGAAATCGCGCCAGCCCCTCGGCGATCTCGAGTGCCCGCCCGGTGTGCTTGCCGGCCGGGACGATCTCGTTGACGAGGCCCCACGACAACGCCTCCTCCGCCTCGAGCACCCGGCCGGTGAGGATCATCTCGAGCGCCCGGCCCATCCCCACCACCAGGGGTAAGCGCTGCGTGCCGCCGTCGATGAGCGGCACGCCGAATCGGCGCTCCGTGAATCCGAGCTTCGCGGTGTCAGTCGCAATACGAAGGTCGCACCAGAGCGCGAGCTCTAGGCCCCCCGCCAGGCACCAGCCCGAGATCGCGGCGATCGTCGGCTTCGATGCGGTCAGCCTGGTGAAGCCCATCGGCCCCTCGGTCCGCGCCGCAACGGACTCGACCAACTCGGTCGGCACGTCGGGTCCGGCCTCGGCGATCGCCTTCAGATCCGCGCCGGCACAGAACGCATCCGGCCCCTCTCCCGTCAGGACCAGGGCGCGGGCGTCCTCGTCGGCCTCGAACCGCCGGAAGCCGTCGAGGAGCAGGGCAGCCGTCTCGGGGTCGACAGCGTTGCGGCGCTCCGGGCGATCGATCGCAAGGACCGCGGCTGCGCCGGCGCGCTCGTAGCGGACCTTTGACATGTGGGTCTGTGACCTAATCCGCTGCCGGCGGGCGCAGCCGCTCGATCTCCTGGCGCAGGCGCTCCTTGCGGTTCTCGAGCCGGGTCTGGATCAGAGAGAGAACCGTCACCAAAACCGTGAAGAAGATGAGGCAGCCGAAGCCCCAGTAGGTCACGACCTTGTCGTCGGTCGGCCCCCAGAGGCCCACGCCGTCGGCGGCGAAGGCGGACGGTGCCGTCGCAGCGAGTAGCACCAAGGCTGTGGCTGCAACGAGAGCCAGGCGAATTGCTCGGCGGCTGATCACGAGGGCAAACTCTACCGGCGACCACGCGTCGCCGGGCGCGCGCCTATCCGGCCTCGGATCGCCGCTCACGAGGGCGCCGGTTGACGACGGAACACTGCCCGCAAGATCCGTTCCCAGAGCCGAGAGAAGAAGTCGGCCACCGCTTCCAATGCCCGGCGAAGCGGTCCCCACCGCAGAAGCAACGCGACAAGGCCACCGAGGATCGCACCCCCAAGAACGTCGCCGGGATAGTGGACGCCGACGTACACACGGGCAAAGCCCATCAGAACCGCCACGGCCAGGAACACGGTTCCGATCGTTCGGTCGTAGAGCCAGATCGCGACGGCGATGGCGAAGGCGCCGGTCGCGTGGTCGCTTGGGAAGGAGGGGTCGGTCGAGCGCCCGACCAATAGATGCGATTGCGACGGATGAGCGACAAATGGCCGCGCGCGATCGATCGCCTCGGCAATCGGCTGCGCGATCAAGAGCGCCACCGCGGCAGCCGCCGTGGCCGCAACCGCCGCTCGCCGTCGGTTGGCACGGTTTGTGCGCCAGGGGATGAGAAACAACAGGGCCACCCCGAGCAGGATCAGGACCACGGCATCGGTGGCGAAGAACTTGAAGATGCTGTCAAGGAAGTCGGGTCCCTTCGCATCGACGGCCTTGTAGATCTGAAAGTCCATGGATGAGTCCGATCGTTCGGCGGCCCGGCGCTGTCTATTGAGAGCGGGCCCCGGGGCGCGCGGCGCGTAATTGAACCACGCGTCCCTGAACGAATCCGAAAATCAAAGGCGCGCGACCCGGGCATCACTTGTGAAACTTCTGTGAACCACGGTCGTGCCGCCTCGTGGTGGAACTACCATTGCGCCAGCCCGTGAGCGCGAGGACCCCACTCCGCGTAGCTGTGCTGGACGACGACTCCGGGTTCGTTCGGGTTCTGGAAAAGCGGCTGGAGGGAGCGGGCGCTCAGTACCGCATCCTGTCCGGGCCGGTGCCGGCCGAGGAGCTCGCGGCGCTCAAGCTGAACGCCCTCGTCGTGGACCCGTCCATTTTGGGGCCGCTCGCGTGGGACTTCATCGAGCGGGTCTGCGGGATGATGCCCGACCTCGGCGTGATCGTCTGCACGCAGGGCGCGACGCTGACGCAACGGGTGCGGGGCCTGCGGCTGGGCGCCGACGACTGGGTCTCGAAGCCCTGCCATCCCGAGGAGGTCATGGCGAGGATCGAGGCAGTCGTCCGTCGCCACCGCCGCGGCGGCGTCCGCGAGGACACCGGTCCGCTCGTGGCCGGGGATCTCGAGATCAGGCCCGACCGCTTCCAGGTCTACGTCGCGGGCGAGAGCCTGGACCTCACCCGCCGCGAGTTCGAGCTCCTCCAGGTGCTCGCAGATCACGCCGGCAAGGTGCTGGAGCGAGACGACGTCTACCGCCGGGTGTGGGGCTACGCCATGACCCACGGCGACCGTTCGGTGGACGTTTTCGTTCGCAAGCTGCGCTCCAAGCTCCAGAAGCGCTCACCGGGCTGGGAGTACATCCATACGCACTTCGGCGTCGGGTACCGCTTCGACCCGCAACCGCTCGCGCCGGGGGCAGACGACTCCGCAATCGGCGAACGCCCGGCCGGTCAGCGCTCGGGCGAACCGGCGACCGCCGAGCAGATCGCGCCGCGCTAGCTCCGCTTCACGACTTCTTCACAGGTCCGCCACGGCCCGGTAACAGGAGTCGGTGTCCGCACTGGGACGCTCTCCCTCGACAAGAGACGAAGGAGAACGAACCAAGTGATTTTGCGCAAGTCGATACTTGCTGTTACCTGCTGCGGAGCCATCGCTCTCGGCGTCGCCGCCTGCGGCGGCTCGAGCGATTCCACCGCGAGCAGCGGAAGTGGTGGCCTCGGAGGGGCTCCGGGCGGCACCATCAACGGGGCGGGCGCAACATTTCCCGAGCCCGTCTACTCGGAGGCCGCCAGCCAGATCAACGGCGAAGGCCTGACGGTCAACTACAACGCGGTCGGCTCCGGCGAGGGGCAGGCGCAGATGCTCGCCGGCACCGTCGACTGGGCGGCGTCCGACCCGCCGCTCGAGCCCGACTTCTACAAAGAGATCGCGGACAAGTTCGGTACGCCGCCGGTTCACATCCCGACGGTGTTCGGTGCCGTCACGGTCTCGTACAACCTCCCCGGGGTCGACAGCGGCATGAAGCTCGACGGGGCCACGATCGCCGACATCTTCCTCGGGAAGATCACCAAGTGGAACGACCCGGCGATCGCGAAGCAGAACCCGGACGTCGACCTGCCCGACACCGACATCACCGTCGTGCACAGATCGGACGACTCGGGCACGACGAAGCTGTTCACGACCTTCCTCGCCGACTACAGCTCGGAGTGGGAGAGCCAGGTGGGAGTCGACTCGACGGTCAAGTGGCCCACAGGTACCGGCGCGAAGGGCAATGACGGCGTGGCCGGAAGCGTCAAGCAGACCGAGGGCGCCGTCGGCTACGTCGAGGAGGCATACGCCCTGCAGAACGACTTCACGACAGCCGACGTGAAGAACGCCGAGGGCAACTACGTCGCGCCCACGCTGGAGTCCACCGCGGCCGCCGGTGTGAGCGCTGACATCGGTAGCGCTGCCGACCTCGCCAAGAACGGTGTCGTGACCATCAACGGCAAGGGCGCCGATACGTATCCGATCGCCTCGGACACGAACATCCTCGTCTGGCAGGACATGTGCAAGGCCGGTCTGGACAAGGACACCGCGGAGAACGTGGTGGCGTGGGTCAACGACATCCTCGGCCCGGGCCAGGACATCGCGAAGCAGCTGTCCTACGCGCCTCTGCCCGGCAACATCATGAGCGCCAATCTCCAGAACATCGCCAAGCTCGAGTGCGATGGTCAGCCGATCGACGTCTCCGGTGACTGACCTGACCGGGAGGCTCTAGCTCCCGATGGAGGCGGGCACGGCATTGGCGAGAGGCGGCCGCTTCCTCCGGGAGCGGTCGCCCTCTCGCATTCCCGATCTCGTTCTCAAGTGGGGGCTCCGGGCGTTGGCGCTCGCGGTCCTCGCGCTGCTCGCGTACTTCTTCGTCAAGCTTTACCAAGAGGCCCACCCGGTCTTCGCCAGCTTCGGCGTCATCGACTTCATCTTCGGCAACGACTGGGATGTGTCTGCCGACGTCTTCGAGGCGCTGCCACTGGTGGTCGGCACGCTGATCACCGCCGCCCTCGCGCTGGTCATCGGCGTGCCAATTGCCGTCGCCACGGCGATCTTCTTGACCGAGCTCTGCCCGCGAGTCGCGAAGGGGCCGCTGACGGTGATGGTGGACCTGCTGGCGGCGGTGCCGTCAGTGGTCTACGGGCTTTGGGGGTTCTTCTTCCTGATCCCGAAGCTGCGGCCGATCGAGCAGTGGTTCACCGACACGTTCAGCTTCGTCCCGTTCTTCGGCGGCGCCAGCGTCGCCGGCCCCAACTATTTCATCGCAGGGCTGATCCTGGCGATCATGATCGTGCCGATCGTGAGCGCGATCAGCCGCGAGGTCCTGTCGACGGTGCCCCCGGACCACAAGGAGGCGGCGCTGGCCCTGGGAGCCACTCGCTCGGAGATGATCCGCACGGCGATGCTCCCGTATGCCCGGCGGGGCATCGCCGGCGCCTCGATGCTGGGGCTGGGCCGCGCCATCGGCGAGACGATCGCCGTGACGATCGTCATCGGAAACGCGCCGGTGATCGGGCACACGATCTTCGACCAGGGCTACACGCTCGCCGCCGTGATCGCGAATGAGTTCGGCGAGGGAGCCTCGGACCCGATCCACAGGGCGGCGCTGATCGGCGCCGGCCTCGTCCTGTTCGTCCTGACGCTGATCGTCAACGGCATTGCCCGGGCGGTCGTGATCCGCAGCGAGAAGGAGTCCGGAGGCAAGGCGGTCGACCCGGTCATCGCTGCCGCGCCGGGAGTCGGTTGATGGAGGCGGCGAGCATCAACGCAGGACTGCCTCCGGTGAGCCCGCGGCGCAGGCGGGTCGACAGGCTCTTCAGGGGAGTAGCGGCGGTGGCATCCGGGCTTGCCCTGGTGCCGCTCGTGCTGATCATCGCCTACCTACTCATCAAGGGGCTCGGCGCGTTCAGCTGGCACTTCTTCACCACCGATCCGACGGGCAGCTTCCTGGGCGATCCCGGGGGGATCAAGAGCGCGATCATCGGCACCCTGGTGATGGTGGGCATCGCCACGGCGATCTCGGTGCCCGTGGGCATCGGCGTCGCGCTCTATCTCACCGAGTACGGCGGCAACGGGCGGCTGGCGTCCATCGTGCGCTTCTTCACCGACGTGATGACAGGCGTCCCGACGATCATGTTCGGGCTGTTCATCTACATCACGCTGGTCGTGAGCCACATCGGCGGCACGTTTGCGGGCTGGAAGGGAGGCGTTGCGCTCGCGCTCGTCATGTTCCCGATCGTCTCGCGCTCTGCCGAGGTCGTGCTCAGGCTCGTTCCGGATTCGCTCCGTGAGGCGGCACTCGCGCTAGGTGCGCCCCGGTGGAAGGTGGTGGGCAACGTCGTCCTGCCGACCGCCGCACCCGGGCTGCTCACCGGATCGCTGCTGGCGATCGCCCGCGGGGCGGGCGAGACGGCCCCCCTGCTCTTCACCGCCGCGATCGTCAACGGCACCACGCTCAGCCTGACCGACCAGATGAACTCGCTGCCCGCGACGATCTTCCAGGACGTTCGACAGCCGCGAGACGAGCTGATCCAGACCGCCTGGGGCGCCGCGCTCACGCTCGTCCTGATGATCCTGATCCTCACCCTGATCGCCCGCGCCATCCAGAAACGAAGCCGCCTAGGAGGAGCGTCTTGAAGCTGACCCACGAGGAGACGACGTCCGTCATGACAGAAAGCCCCGAATCGTCACCCGAAGTCCGCCGCGAGCGCGGTGTCACGCCGCGCGTCGAGGCCTCCGTCGGCACCGATGGGAAGCCAGACACGGCCGCACCCCCGACGACACCGCGCGTCACGCTCGACGGCCTGAGCGCGTACTACGGCGATCACACCGCCGTGAACGACGTCTCACTCGACTTCGAGCCCGGTCGCGTCACGGCGATCATCGGCCCGTCCGGATGCGGCAAGTCGACGATGGTCCGCTGCGTAAATCGCATGCACGAGGAGGTTCCGGGAGCTCGGTCCGAGGGACGCGTCCTGCTCGACGGGCTCAACCTTCACTCGCGAGAAGTGGACGTCGTCGCAGTGCGTCGCGCGGTCGGAATGGTGTTCCAAAAGCCCAATCCCTTCCCGACGATGTCGATCTTCGACAACGTCGCATCCGGTCTGCGGTTCACAGGGAGCTCCCGCGACGAGCTCACCGACCGGGTGCACACCGCGCTGAACAACGCGGGCCTTTGGGAGGAGGTGAAGGGTCGCCTGTCGGCGCCGGGGATGAGCCTGTCGGGCGGGCAACAGCAACGGCTCTGCATCGCGCGGGCGCTGGCCGTCGAGCCGCAGGTGCTCTTGATGGACGAGCCGTGCTCGGCCCTCGACCCGGTCGCGACGCTCAAGATCGAGGAGCTGATCGGTCAGCTCACCGCCAGGGTCACGATCGCCATCGTCACCCACAACATGCAGCAGGCGGGCCGGGTTGCCGACACGACCGCATTCATGCTGAGCGGCGAGCTGGTCGAGGTGGGCCCGACCCAGAAGATGTTCACCACCCCCGACGACGAGCGGACCGAGCAGTACGTGACCGGAAAGTTCGGCTGATGGAGCTCGAGACCAGACACGAGTATCGCGAGGGGCTCGCGCGCCTCGAGACTCGTGCGCTCGAGGGCCTCGATCTGGTGGTCGCGGCCCTGGACCGCACGGTCGAGGCGATCCATCATCAGGACATCGAGCTCGCCGAGCTCGTGGTCGCCGACGACGACGTCATCGACGGCCGCTACCTGGAGGTCCACCAGTCCATCCTGACGCTGCTCGCGACGCAGGCGCCCGTCGCCACCGACCTGCGGTTGATCTCCGCGCTGCTTCACGTGATGAAGAACATCGAGCGCATGGGCGATCAGTGCGTGAACGTCGCGAAGCTGATCCCCATCGCCGGGCACGAGCCACCGGCCGACGAGCGAATGGTGAAGAACCTCGTGACGATGGGCGGCGCCATCCGAGCCGAGATCCGGCAGGCGAAGAGCGCCTTCGCCGATCGGAACGTGGAGTTGGCGCGCGACCTCGTCCGCCGGGACGACGTCGTCGACAACCTCAACAAGGAGTGCTTCCAACTCGCGATCGAGATCGGCGACGACCAGGATCGCCGGGAGTGGGCGATGACGATGCTCCTCGTCGCCCGGGCGCTCGAGCGAATCGGCGACAACGCCGTCGACGTGGGCGAGCAGGTCGCCTTCGTCGTCACCGGGCTGTTCCGCGAGTTCGAGGATGCATCCCATCCCGGGGAGACCCTGGTCCAGCCTCAACCGTCCCCGTAGGCTCAATCCCGGCCGAGCACGGACCCTCATCCGCGCGGTCTGACAAGATCGCTGCAAGGCGCTCCTGATGCTCTGCGCGGCCATCGACATCGGCTCCAACACCACGCGGGTGCTGGTCGCGGAACCCCAGGACGGGCAGCTCCGCAAGGTCATGGAGCAGCGCGCCTATACGCGCATCGACAAGGCCTCTCAGCACGACGGCGCGATAGACCAGGCGAAGATCGACGAGGTGGCGGACGTCGTCGCGACCCAGGTCCGGCTCGCGCAGGAGATCGGCGCCGAGGCCATTCGCACGGTCGCGACGGCGGCGATCCGGGAGGCCGCGAACCGCGAGGAGATCGTCGCCGAGATCAACCGGGTGGCGAACGTGGAAGTCGAGGTCCTGAGCGAGCACGAGGAGGGCCGGCTGGCATTCATCGGCGCGACGAAGACCCTCGGGCATCCGGTCGAGGGGGAAATCGCGGTTGTGGACGTGGGCGGCGGCTCGTCCGAGGTGATCTTCGGGACCGTTTCGGAGGGGGCGCGGGCGGTCCGCTCGTTCAAGGTCGGCTCCGGGTCGCTGGCGGACGAGCTGCTCACCTCGGACCCACCGTCGCCATCCGAGATACGGGCCGTCCGCGACGCGATCTCTGACCTCTTCGCCGAGGCCGAGTTCGAGCGACCCGGCCAGGCCGTCGCCGTGGGGGGGAGCGCCACGTCGCTGCGATCGCTGGTCGGATCGGTCCTCGAGTACGAGACCCTCGAGCGGGCGATCCGGGTGCTCACCGGGGACCCGATCGCCGAGGTCGCGAAGCGCTTTGAGCTCGACCCCCGCCGCGTGCGGATCCTCCCCACGGGCGTGCTCCTCCTGGAGAAGCTGTCGGAGCTCCTCGGCCAGCCCCTTCAGATCGGCAAGGGCGGGCTACGCGAGGGAGTAATCCTGACGCTCTTGAACGGGGCGACGGACGGGGCTCCGCAGGCGCTTGCCGCCTGACAGTTACCTGCGTCTCGCACGCAGGCTCCGGCGGCACCTTCGACGTTAAGGTGAGGACGTGGCAAAGCCGCGTCCGATCGAGGGCCTCGACGCCGAGGAGCCATACGCGGCCGCAGCGGCCAAGGTGGTCGCCGTCAGGTCGCGGGAGGTCGCCGATCACTCCCGCGACGTCCTCGACGTAACCGATATCGAGCGGGTCCACGACATGCGAGTCGCGACGCGCCGCCTGCGCGCGGCGCTGGAGATCTTCGAGCCCTGCTTTTCCGAGGCGAAGTACGAGGAGGCCCTGGGGGAGGTGAAGGCGGTCGCGGATGCGCTCGGCAAGCGCCGCGACGCCGATGTCGCCTTCGCCGCGCTGGAGCGGTTTGCCGGTGGCCTGGCTGCGCCGGACCGGCCGGGCGTGGCCAGCCTCGTCGAGCAGATCCGCACCGAACAGGCGGAGGCGAACGCGCATCTCGAGGCCTACGTGCAGCCGCGGCGCCTCGCGGCTCTGAGCGAGCGGCTGTCCGATCTGGTGGTCGAGGCCGAGGCTGTCGCAGCGGCGGAGGCGGGGTGAAGCCGCGCCGGGTCAAGAAGGTCAACCCCGGCGGGCCGTTGGCGGAGAACGCCGCTCGCATCGTGCGGGTACGCCTGGACGAGCTGCGGTCGTTCGCGCCCAAGGCGCTCAAGCCCGGCCGCGTCAAAAAGCAGCACGACATGCGGATCGCGGCCAAGCGCCTGCGCTACGTGCTGGAGGCGACCGAGTTCTGCTTCGGCCGGCCCGGCGAGGTCGCGCGACGGCGCGCCCGGGACCTCCAGGAGATCCTCGGAGAGCTCCACGACTGCGACGTCATGCTTCCACGAGCCGAACGGCATCTCGCCGAGCTTCGCGGCGCCGACGCGACGGCCGTTCGCGAGCGGGCCGGCGACGCCGCGGACATCGATCCGGCGCTGGCGGCCCGGGCGCCGCACCGGACGTCCTATCGCGGCCTCGAGATCCTGATGGTGTTCCTTCAGGCCCGCCGCGAGCTTCTGTTCGACCGCTTCCAGGCGTTCTGGGCCGAGCAGGAGCGGGCCGGGGTCTGGGATGACCTGGACCGTGCGTCCAGGGAAGCCGCCTTGGAGCGAGCGATCGCGGGAGCCTGACCGGTACGGGTGATCGTCGCTAGCCTGTGATCCGGTGAAGGCGCAAGTTGCCTCGAGGTCCAGGCCGGATCGCGCCGAGGAGCTTGGCGAGCGCTTCGTGGACGCGCTTGGATATGTGACCCGCGTCCACTCGGGCCAGCTCCGAGGCAGCGACGAGCAGCCGTATATCGCGCACCTTCTGCGGGTCACCGGGCTGGTTATCCAGGACGGCGGCTCCGAGGATGAGGCAATCGCGGCCCTTCTCCACGATGCCGTGGAGGACCAGGGTGGGCTCGACCGGCTGGCGGACATCCGCGAGCGCTACGGCCACTTCGTGGCCGACATCGTCGATGAGTGCACCGACAGCTACGGCGATCCCAAGCCGCCGTGGCGGCGGCGCAAGGAGGCCTACATCGCGAGCCTCGACAGCGCGTCAGCGGGAGCGCTCCTGGTGTCCATTGCCGACAAGCTCGACAACACCCGCAGCATGATCCGCGGCTATCGCATCCGCGGCGCCGAGCAGTGGTCGCGCACCGGAAAGACCGCGGAGGACGTGCACTGGTACTACGGGACGCTGGCGCGGCGGTTCTGTGAGCTGCGCCCCGGGCCGCTTGCCGACGAGCTCACCAGGACGGTCGCCGAGCTCGACGGCGTCCTCGGCGGCGAGATCGCGGACGACGGCTCTTGATGAACGCCCGCCGGGTTCGCCCGGCGCTCGCGGGCCTCGCGATTGTGGTGCTCGGTGCGCTCGTCCCGGCCGTCGCGGATGCGGGCTTCGTCAAGGGGTCGCCAGGGGGCGGCGATCCGTACTTCCCGAAGGCGGGCAACGGCGGCTACGAGGTCTCGAGCTACAACCTCCGCCTCCGGTACAAGCCCGCCTCCAACCATCTCGCCGCCACTGCGGTCATCCACGCCCGCGCGAAGAAGTCGCTCTCGCGCTTCGACCTCGACTTCCGGCACCTGCGCATCAAACGCCTGGCGGTGAACGGCGAGCGAGCCCGTTACTCGCGCCGTGGCCAGGAGCTCAAGATCAGCCCGCGCCATGGGCTGCGGAGGGGAAGCCACTTCCGCGTCCGCGTGCGCTACGGCGGCCACCCGCGGCCGGTGATCGACCCGGATGGCGCGGCGGACGGCTGGGTCCCTACTGACGACGGCGCATTCGTCGCCGCGGAGCCACAGGGCGCCCCGAGCTGGTTTCCGTGCAACGACCTGCTGACCGACAAGGCGAAGTACCGCATCCGGGTTACGGTGCCGAAGGGGAAGGACGCGATCTCGAACGGCAGGCTCGTCAAGACGGTCGTTGACGGCCGGCATAAGACCTTCGTCTGGGTCGAGGACTCGCCGATGGCGACCTACCTGGCGACGGTGACCACAGGAGACTTCAGCGTTCAGCGGTCCCGCGTCGAAGGCATCCCTTCGGTGGTCGCGATCGATCCGCGCGAAGCGGGCGCGGGGAAAGTCCTGTCGAGGACTCCCGCGATGCTGCGGCTGTTTGAGCCGCGCTTCGGGCGATACCCCTTCGGGAACATCGGCGGCGTCGTCGATCACGCCCCGCAGGTCGGCTACGCGCTCGAGACACAGACGAGACCGATCTACGACGTCACCCCGGACAGCCGCACGGTGGCTCACGAGCTCGCCCACCAGTGGTTCGGCGACTCGGTCTCGTTGCGGCGCTGGCACCAGATCTGGCTGAACGAGGGGTTCGCGACCTGGGCGGAGTGGAGCTGGGTGCAGCGCCAGGGCGGGGAGACGACCCAGCAGGTCTTCGACCGCCTCTACAGGAGGCACGGCCCCGGCGATGGCTCGTTCTGGAATCCGCCACCCGGCGATCCCGGGGGCCCTCAGAACCTCTTCGACGCGACGATCTATACCCGTGGCGGCATGACGCTCGAGGCGTTGCGCCAGGAGGTGGGCAAGCCGACCTTCTTCCGCATCCTCCGGGACTGGGCGGCTGACCACGCCTACGGCAACGCCGGGACCAAGCAGTTCATCGACCTCGCCGAGACCGACAGCGACCGCGACCTGGGCCACTTCTTCCACGTCTGGCTCTACCGGCCCGAGAAGCCGCGGGGCTGGCGCGGGCCGCGGCCATCGCGTTCCGATCGTTCATCCGGCGCGCGTGGGGGCGTCATGGAAGGCATCAACCGGCTTCGCTGACCGCAAAGAGGCGCCGGTAGCATGGACGCAGCCGCGCATGGAGCCTTCCGAAGCACATCAAGCCGCTGCCGAGACCATTGAGGCGGCAGCGCCCCGCGCGGCATCCGAGGCGCCCGATCTAGAGGATTCGTCGCTCTACTTCAACCGCGAGCTCTCGTGGCTTGACTTCAACGACCGGGTTCTGCAGCTTGCCGAGGACTCGTCCGTGCCCCTGCTGGAACGAGTCAAGTTCTGCGCGATCTGGGAGTCCAACCTCGACGAGTTCTACATGGTGCGGGTCGCCAACCTGCACGACCAGCTCGAGGCGGGGATGGACGCCCGCGGCGCGGACGGGCTGAGCGCCTCGGACCAGATCGACGCGATCCGCGAGCGCGTAGATGGGCAACGCGATCGGCTCACGCGGTGCTTCGAGCGCGACCTTCGCCCCGCGCTTGCGGAGCACGGCATCAGGGTCATCTCACCCTCGCGGGCGAGCTCCTCCGAGCGGGCCGAATTGGACCGGGCCTATGAGTCGAGCATCTTCCCGGCGCTGACGCCGCTCGCGATCGGCCTCGGCAGGCCCTTCCCCTATATCTCGAACCTCTCCATGAGCCTCGCCGTGATCCTCCACGACCCGGACCAGGGCACGGAGATCGTCGCGAGGGTCAAGGTCCCGAAGGAGCTCCTCGGCCGCTTCATCGAGATCGGCGACGGTCGCGCGACACTCGTTCCGCTCGAGGACGTGATCGCCTCGCAGCTGCCATCGCTCTTCCCCGGGATGGAGGTCATCGACTACGCGTTCTTCCGCGTGACGCGTGACACCGACTACGACGTCTCCGACGAGGCCGACGACCTGCTCCAGGCGGTCGAGGAGGAGCTTCGCCGCCGGCGCTTCGGCGAGGTCGTTCGCCTGGAGGTCGAGCGCACGATGAGCCCGCGCCTCCGGGACCAGCTGAAGACGGCACTCAAGATCGAGGAGCGCCAGCTCTATGAGGTGGACGGCCTCCTCGACGTGTCCGACCTCATGGACGTTGCTGCCCTGCCCGGCTTCAACGAGCTGCGCGATCCGCCCTTCAGCCCCGTGACCAAGCCCCGCCTGCGAGGCGAGGACGAGGAACCGGCGGATCTCTTCGCCACGATGCGGGAGGGGGACGTCCTCGTCCACCATCCGTACGACTCGTTCACGACCTCGGTCGAGCGATTCGTCAAGCAGGCCGTAAACGACCCGGATGTCCTCGCCATCAAGCAAACGGTCTACCGCACCAGCGCCGACTCGCCCCTCGTCCCATCATTGATCGACGCCGCCGAGGCCGGCAAGCAGGCCGTGTGCATGGTGGAGTTGAAGGCGCGGTTCGACGAGCGGGCGAACATCCGGTGGGCGAAGAAGCTCGAGCAGGCCGGCGTGCACGTCGTCTACGGGTTACCGGCCCTGAAGAGCCACGCCAAGTGCATCCTGGTCGTGCGCCGTGAGGGCCAGGGCGTTCGCTACTACGCGCACATCGGCACCGGGAACTACAACCCGAAGACCGCCAAGCTCTACACCGACCTGGGCCTGTTCACCGCGGACCCCGGGATCGGCAACGACATCGCCGAGATGTTCAACTACATGACCGGCTACTCGCGCCCTCGCGACTACCGGAAGGTGCTCGTGGCCCCATTCAACCTCTTCGAGGGGATGCTGGAGGAGATCGAGCGCACTATCGAGTCCCACTCGGAGGACCGCCCGGCGCGGATCCGGCTGAAGATGAACTCGCTGCTCGACGCCCCCTGCATCCGTGCGCTCTATCGTGCCTCACAGGCGGGCGTGGAAGTCCAGCTGAACGTGCGGGGGATCTGCGCCCTGCGCCCCCGCGTGGCCGGCGTCTCCGACAACATCGAGGTCGTCTCGGTCGTCGGCCGCTTCCTCGAGCACTCCCGGATCTACTCGTTCGAGCGCGCGGGCGAGAACGAGCGTGTCTTCGTCGGCTCGCCGGACCTCATGCCGCGAAACCTCTACAACCGCGTCGAGCTCGTGACCCCGGTCGAGGACCCGCGCATCCGCGACCAGCTCATCGACGTCCTTGACCGCTGCCTCGCCGACAACACCAACGCCTGGGTGCTCAACCAGGACGGGACCTGGCGACGCCGCCGCCCCGCCGGCGAACCGCGCAACGTGCAGCGTGAGCTGATGGAGCTGCACGAGGGGCGGGCGGCGGCGGAGCCGCGCGCGCCCGCCGACCCCCGGCCGGCTGGTAGCTGACGAAACGGCCTGGGTGTGGACCCTTCGTTCCGCATAGCGAAACAAAGCGTCCACACGCCACCTTTTTCGCGGCCGCGATCCGGCTGATCGGCTGCCTACCTGCCCTGCCGCGCCTCGTCAAACTGGGTCCATGGCAGAGAAACACACCCGCTTCGGCTGGTGGCTCGAGGAGGTGGGGCTCCCCGAGCAACGGCCGCCGCTGGAGGGTGACGTCGATGCCGACGTCGTGGTCGTCGGCGGCGGCTACACCGGGATGTGGACGGCGTGGTCCATCAAGGAACTGGAGCCCGACGCGCGCGTCGTCGTGCTGGAGGCCGAGCGGTGCGGGACAGGGCCGAGTGGGCGAAACGGCGGCTTCGTGGACTCGATGTGGATCAGCCTCCCGACGCTTTGCAGCCGCTTCGGCGCGCAGGCGGCGATCGAGATCGGGCGAGCGAGCGAGGCCGCGGTCGAGGGGATCGGCGAGTGGTGCCGCGACCAGGGCGTGGACGCGTGGTACCGGCAGGGCGGCTACCTGCAGGTCTCGACCACGCCTGCACATGATCCCTCCGTGCGGAGCGTCGTGGAGGAGGCGGCCGAGCTGGGCGTGCCCGAGACCTGCGTCGCGCAGACCCGGGCCGACGTACGTGGGCGCTGCCATGCGCCGATGTTTCGGGGCGGCGCCCACTACCCGGCGGCGGCCACCGTGCAGCCTGCGCGGCTGGCACAGGGTCTGCGTGATCGCCTGATCGAACTTGGCGTACTCGTCTTCGAGGACTCGCGGGCGCGGCGGCTTCACTCGCGCCCCGGCGACACCATCATCGAGACTCCGGCGGGGCGAGTGCGCGCCGCGTCGGCAGTCCTCGCGGCGGGCGGGCGTCTGGCGGCGCATCCGGGGCTTCGCCGCCGCCTGACCGTGACCTCGAGCCACATGGTGATCACCGAGCCGGTGCCTGACGTGCTCGAGGAGATCGGCTGGACGGGTGGTGAGTGCATCACCGACTCGCGCTCGACCGTCCAGTACTTCCGCACGACGCCCGACGGCCGCATCGCGTTCGGATGGGGCGGAGGGCGCGTCGTCGCCGGCGCCCGCATCAACGGACGAGCCGAGGTCGACCGGCGCGTCGCCGCCGAGGTCGAGAGGCGCCTGATCCGCGTCTTCCCCGCGCTGCGCGGACGCCGCGTCGAGCACGCCTGGGGCGGGCCGATCGACGTCTCGCCGACCCATCTGCCCGTCATCGGGAGCCTCGCGGGCGAGCGCGTCCACTACGCCTTCGGCTACACGGGCAACGGGGTGGGGCCCTCGCGCCTCGTCGGACGCACTCTGGCGTCGATGGCGCTCGACCGCCGGGACGAGCTCACGCGGCTGGCGCTCGTGGAGCCCCCGCCCATCCGCGTTCCGCCCGAGCCCTTCCGCTACGCCGGCGGCACCATCATCCGCGCCGCGCTGCTGCGCCGCGAGCGTCTGGAGGAGGAGGGCCGGCGGCCCGACCCGATCACCCGCTTCGTCGCGAGCGTGCCGGAGCGGATCGGCATCCACATCGGCCGCTGAGGCTGATCAGTCGGTCAGGGCGAGGATGAGCTCGCGGATTGCCCCGGGATACCGGTACGTGAGGCCGCCGTGCTTGCCGTCGAAGAGCTCGAGCGAGTATTCGACGCCGATCGCCTCGAGCTCGCGGGCGAACGCCATGGCGCCCAGGTCCAGGAAGTACTCGTCCTTCTTGCCCGCGTCCAGGTAGATGCGCCGCATGCTGCGAAGCGCGTCGGCGTGGCCGGGTGCCATGCGGACCGGATCGAGCTCCAGCCACTTCTGCCAGACGTCCTCGACGAGTCTGGCCGTCTCGATCTCGAAGGGCAGGAGCGCCTTGCCCGGCTGGTCCGGATCCGGCGAGTACGACGCGGCACAGCCGTACCACATGATCGGGTCGCCGAACTTCTCGAACGGCTTCGGGTCGGCCTCGGCGAACCGCTCGAAGAAGACGTCGTAGGAGCCCTCGAACTCGTCGCGCAGCGTTCGGACCGTGCTGGCGATGCTGGGGAGATAGGAGGCCTCGAACAGGGCGTCGCCGGCGTGTGACGCCAGGGCGCCGAAGATCTCCGGGCGCATCATCGGCACGACCATGGCGCCGTAGCCGCCGGATGACTTTCCGGCGATCCCGCGCCGGTCGCGGTCGGCCGCTGTGGGATATCGCTCGTCCACGAACGGCACCACCTCGTCGCACAGGTAGGACTGGTACGGGCCCGTCGAGGTCGAGTCGACGAACTGCGAGCCGCCGTAGGAGGTCCACGCGTCGACGAAGACGATGATCCCGTCCGGGCATTCGCCCGCCGCGAACATCGCGTCGAGGCGCTCGAACATCGTCGGCTCGAACGCCGTGCGGTTCGCCCACATGTCGAGCTGGCCGGTGTAGCCCTGGATCACGTAGACGCTGGGCAGCGGCCGGGGGTGGTCGAGCTCGACACCGGGCGGCCTGTAGACGTAGAGCGGCCGCTGCTGAGGATCGCCCAGCGGATTGTCGGCCAGGAGCTCGGACTCCACCACCAGCCGGTCGAGCGTCCCGGCGAGCGGACGCTCCCACGGTGCGCCTGCCGGGCCCTCCGCCTCGCTCAGCGCCATCGGGAGGTGACGACCTTCTTGCGCGTGTAGAACTCGACCGCGTCGCGGCCGTTTGCGTGCAGGTCGCCGTCGAGTGAGTCCTTCCATCCCGAGAACGGAAACCACGCCACCGGCGCCGCGACTCCGACGTTGACGCCGATCATGCCGGCCTCGACGCCGTAGCGGTACTCGCGCGCGGCGCCCCCCGAGGCCGTGAAGATCGACCCCGCGTTGCCGTAGCGCGAGCCGTTGACGAATTCGAGCGCGTCATCGAGGTCGCGAGCCCTGACCAGGGTCAGGAGCGGACCGAAGAGCTCCTCGCGCGCCAGCTCAGACTCGCGCTCGGCGCCGTCCACGATCGTCGGGCCGAAGATGGTTCCGGCCGGTCCCGCGTCGGCGTCGCGCCCGTCGAGCAGCACCTGGGCACCGCCGGACTCGGCGCGCTCGAGCGCCGCGCACAGTCGCTCGCGGGCCTCCGGCGCGACGAGCGGGCAGACGTCCGTGGCCTCGTCGGCGCCGGGGCCGACCCGCAGGCCTGACGCGGCGGCGACCAGTGCGTCGCGAACCTCGTCCTGCCGCTCGGCGTCGCCCACCAGGACCGCCACCGAGCCGGCGAGACAACGTTGACCCGCGGCTCCGAAGGCGGAACCCATGACGCCGGCGACGGTCGTCTCGAGATCGGCGTCGGGCATCACCACCAGCGAGTTCTTGGCGCCGCCGAGCGCCTGAAAGCGCTTGCCGGTGGCCACCGAGCGCTCGGCGATGTAGCGGGCCGTCGACGCCTGGCCGACGAATGAGATCGCGTCGATGCC
>JBJMKM010000052.1:0-15986 GCA_045805825.1 Solirubrobacterales bacterium | reverse complement strand
GCGCTACCGGCCCCGGCGGCCCCGACGCCCGGAGATCTATGTGCTCTGCGACGTCTCGACCTCGGTCACGTCCGCGAGCGTCTTCTTCCTCTCGGTGCTCCACGCTCTCCACGACTCCTTCCGCAAGCTGCGGAGCTTCGTCTTCATCGAGCGAATCTCCGAGGTCACCGCGGGATTCGAGCGCGAGCGCGACTTCCGCGCGATCTCGGAGCGGATCAGCCGCGAGGGCGGGGTCGCGGACGTGTCGGGCTACACCGACTACGGGCGCGTGTGGCTGGAGTTCCTGGAGGAGATCGTCGACGACCTCGGGCCGCGCTCGACGGTGATCGTGCTGGGCGACGCGCGCACCAACGGCCGCGAGCCGCATGCGGAGGTTTTCGGACAGATCACGCAGCGCGCCGGGCGCACGTTCTGGCTCAACCCGGAGCCCAAGCTCTACTGGAACTACGGCGACTCGGTGATGGCGGCGTACGAGCGCTACACCACGGCGGCGTTCGAGTGCTGGACGACCCGCCACCTCGAGAACTTCGTGAATGTGGTGGCGGGCGGGATCCCGATGGTCGAACAGGGATAGCGCTCGCTCCCTCCCTCCCGGTGGGATTGTCGGATTTGTCGCGCATAGGCCGATAAATCCGACAATCGTGGTTAGGGGCGCTGGGCGGGTAATGGCAGGCCGATGACCACCGCCGCCATCCTCGATGTCGACGGGACGCTCGTCGATACGAACTACCACCACGCGATCGCCTGGTACCGGGCCTTTCGCCGCAACGGCGTGACTCCCGAGATCTGGCGCATCCATCGCCACATCGGCATGGGGGGCGACCAGCTCGTCGGTGCGGTCGCCGGCGAGGGGGTCGAGGAGGGGCTCGGCGATGACATTCGCGAGGCCGAGGGCGAGATCTACATGAGCTTGATCGACGAGGTCGAGCCGTTCGAGGGCGCGCGCGAGCTCATCGCGGAGCTCCGGGACGCGGCCGACGCCGTGGTCCTCGCGAGCTCCGCCAAGCAGCACGAGGTGGACCACTACCTCGATCTCCTCGATGCGCGAGAGATCGCCACCGATTGGACCACCTCGGCCGACGTCGAGGCGACCAAGCCGCAGCCGGACCTCGTCCAGGCAGCGATGGAGAAGGCGGACACCGACTCGGCGCTAATGATCGGCGACACGAGCTGGGACTGCGAGGCGGCCTCGCGGGCCGGGATCCCGGCGGTGGCCGTGATGACGGGCGGCTTCGCGGAGGCCGAGCTGCGCGAGGCCGGGGCCGTCGCGGTCTATCCCGGGCTGGCTGAGCTGCGCGCCGCGTTGCCCGATCTTCCGGTCATCGGCCGCACGGGGGCCGGGGCCATGGCCGATCGGGGGTAGACTTGTCCTCAGTTGAACGACAGGGGTGCTCGCGGGCTAGCGGGCTGAGATAGCGCCTCTGGAACCCCACCCGGCGCTGACCCTTAGAACCTGTGCGGTAATGCGCGCGGAGGGAGCATGCGAACAACTTCCGAGGCTCCCGTAGCGGAGCCTCAACCAGTTAACCGGGCGCCACGCGGGCGCGAGGGCGCCGCGGACGCGGCGTCGCCGCGCTCGGGGGCGGCCGTCGAGATCGAGGGCCTCGCGCACTCCTTCGGCGATCTCGAGGTCATCGAACGCCTGGACCTGCGCCTGAGCCCCGGCGAGGTGCGCGGGATCGTCGGGCCATCCGGCTGCGGCAAGTCCACGCTGCTCGAGCTGGTCAGCGGGCTGCGCCAGCCATCGACAGGCGCGATCGCCGTCCAAGGGTCGGAGGATCCGCGCGATCGCCTCGCGAGCTGCGCGTACATGCCGCAGCGCGACCTGCTCCTCCCCTGGTTGCCGGCCATCGACAACGCCGCGATCGCGCTTCGCAACCGCGGGGCGTCGCGGCGTAAAGCGCGGCGCGCGGCGCATCCACTGTTCGAGCGTTTCGGGCTCGCCGGGTTCGAGGCAACCCGGCCGGCCGAGCTTTCGGGCGGGATGCGCCAGCGCATTGCGTTCCTCCGCACCCTGCTCGCGGAAAAGCCGGTACTGCTGCTGGACGAGCCCTTCGCATCGCTCGATGCGATCACCCGTGCCGAGATGCAGGAGTGGCTCGCGGAGGCGCTGGCGATGGAGTCCCGCTCGGTGATCCTGGTCAGCCACGACGTCGAGGAGGCGCTCTATCTCTCGGACCGGGTCACGGTTCTGTCCCCACGGCCCGCGCGGGCAGTCGCGGAGGTCTCGGCGCCGGCGCCCCGCCGACGGCCCCGGCTCGCAACCGTCACCGACCCGGCCTTCACGACCGCGCGAGAGCGCGCCCTGGAGGCGCTCACGGAGGGGACCCGATGAGGCGCTGGATCCCACCGGTCGGGATCGTCGTCCTCCTCGTCGGGCTGTGGCAGCTCGCAGCGAGCTTCGACGTCCTCGCCAACGCGCTCCACATCGAGCCGTTCCTCGTCCCGTCTCCCAGCGACATCGCGCAGTCGCTGTGGACGGACCGCTCGCTTCTGGTGGATAACGGCTGGGTGACCCTCCAGGAGGTATTGGCCGGTTTCGCGCTGTCGGTGGCCGCCGGTGTCGGCTTTGCGCTCGCGCTCCACGTCTTCCCCACGCTGCGGCGGGCGTTCTATCCGCTGCTGGTCGCGTCGCAGACCGTGCCGATCGTGGTCGTGGCGCCAATCCTCGTTGTGTGGCTGGGCTTCGGGATCGGGCCGAAGCTCGCGATTATCGCGCTGATCTGCTTCTTTCCGATCACGGTCAATACCCTCGACGGCTTGCGATCCGTGGATCCGGACCTCCTGAAGATGATGCGCACCCTCGACGCGAGCCGCTGGCGGGCGCTCCGTGGAGTCGAGGCGCCCACCGCCCTGCCCTATTTCTTCAGCGGCGCGAAGATCGCGGTCGCCGTAGCCGTGATCGGCGCCGTCTTCGGAGAGTGGGCCGGCTCGAGCTCCGGGCTCGGCCATCTGATCCAGCAGGCTTCGGCACAACTGGAGACCGCGCTGACCTTCGCCGCAGTGGTGGTCCTGTCCGTGATCGCGATCGCGCTGTTCGGGCTCTTGGCGGTGCTCGAGCGTCGCGTGGCCTGGTGGGGTCCCGCGCAAGCGAGGGACCGGTAAGCGAAGGAGGAGGCTTGGTGATCAGAGCAGGTACGAGATCGGTTGGAGTTGCGGTGGTGGCGCTCGCGGTATGCGCCGCGACCGTCGCCGCCGGCTGCGGCGAGAAGTCGGAGTCGACGACCCCCGGACAGCCGCAGCCGTTCTCGCTGGCGCTGGACTTCTACGTCAACCCCGACCACGCCGGAATCTATGAGGCCATCGACGACGGCTACTTCCGCGAGGCCGGCCTGAACGTCCAGCCGCAGACGCCGTCAGATCCGTCCGCCCCGATCCGCGAAGTCGCGGAGGGCCGCGTCGACCTCGCCATCTCCTACGAGCCGGAGGTCCTCCTGGCCCACGATCAGGGACTCCCGGTCCAGGCCATCGCGGCGCTCGTTCCCACACCGCTCACCTCCCTCATCTGGCTCAAGGACTCGGGCATCCAGGACGTCAAGGACCTCCAGGGCAAGACCATCGAGACGGCCGGAATCCCGTATCAGGAGGCATACCTGAAGACGATTCTCGACCGTGTCGGGCTGACGACCAGCGACGTCAAGACGGTGGATGTCCAGCAGACCCTCCTCCCGCACATCATCTCCGGCAGCGCACAGGCGATGCTCGGCGGCTTTCTCAACGTCGAGGGGGTCGACCTGAAGCTACGCGGCGAAAACCCGACCGTCATGCCCGTCGACAGGTTGGGCATACCGACCTACAACGAACTCGTTCTGGTCGCGAACTCGGACACGCTCGACGAGCGGTCCGAGGACATCCGGCTCTTCCTCGAGGCGCTCGAGCGCGGCACCAAGGCCGCCGCGGCCGACCCGGCCGGGGCGACGAAGGACATCCTGGCGGCGGGCAAGGCGCTCGACCCCAAGATCACGGCCGCCGAGGTTCGGAAGACTTTGCCGCTGCTTCTGCCGGCAGACACCAAGCAGCCGTACGGCTATATGGATCCGGCCGAATGGCAGAAGTTCGCCCAGTTCTTCGCCGACCAGGGGCAGATCAAGGCCCTGCCGCAGATCGAGGATGTCTTGACCAACGACCTGCTTCCTGGATCGCAGCAACCCTAGGCGGCCATCCGCAGCGGCGGGCCCTGGGCGATCGCCTTGTGGTGGCCGAAGAGCATGAAGTCGCCCGCAAGGCCGCGGTACGGCTCATACGGCCTGAAGAACTCCTCGACCTCCTCGATCGTCGCGCGCCGGCCGAGGCCCGCCAGGTGCCCGACGAGCTTGATGTAGCCGAGGTCGCCCGCAGGAAGGGAGTCCACCTCACCGCGGCCGTAGAGGCCGAGGCACTGGATCGTCCAGGGGCCGATCTCGCGGATGGAGAGCAGGCGAGGGTCGTCCGTCACATCAGCGGGATCTACGCGACCCTCGCAGACCTCCCTGGCGACCTTGATCATCGCGAGCGCCCGCCCGGCTGAGAGGTCGACCGCGGCCAGCTCGGCCGGCGAGCGCTCGGAGATGAGCCGCGGTGTGGGCACGTCGCGCAGCACGAGGCCATCCGCGTCGTCGCGGGTCGCCCCCCACCGATAGACCATCCGGCGTTGGATCGCGGCCGCGCGCCCCGATTCGATCAGCTGCTTCGTGATCGACCACGCGAGGGCCTCCCACGCCCACGGACGCCGCCGTGGCCGGTACCAGGGCTTGGCGCGAATCGTGGCTCCTAGCAGGCGATCGCGGCGAAATTCCTCGTAGACCTCCCGGTAGTCATCGTCGACTCCCAGGGCGAACCGCATGCGCTCGAGCGCCAGCTCGCGATCCTCGGCCGATTCGGCCTCGGCGCGGATGAGGACGGTTCCGTCGCGGCGCTGCGCCGCCCGCGTCACGGCGGGCCTCCCGTCCACATGCAGGAAGCGGGTCGCCACCCCTCGGCGGACCCGCATCACGGCATCGCCGCCGCCTCCGCGGGGCAGGCGGTAGGGCCACGGTGGCCGGATCTCGACGTCCAGGCAGCCGGCGGACGAGTTCGGCTTCCGAGCGCTCAGCGGCCGTTGCCGAGGATGTGGACGTCTACCAGGAAGGAGCGGCTCGCGACGATGCTCGACTGCTCCGGGCGCCGCCCACGAATGCGTCGGCCTCGCTGGCGCTTGACCTGCCCGGCGCCTCGCACGGCGCGCACCGCGGCCACCGTGGCCGCTCCGGCGACCAACCCGCCCGCGGCGGCGATCGCCGCCGTGCGCATCTCGCCACGCCAGGCGTCGAGGTCCGTGCGCCGGGACGGCTCCGGTAGCCGGCTTGGCTGCGGCAGCTCCTGCGTGTCATCCGGCTGCGGCTCCTCGACGGCCTCAGCCTCGAGCACCACTTCGTCCGCGTCCACTACCACTGCTTCTGAGCGCACCGCCAAAACAATTCCCCTTTCGCCGAACGGCCGGGCCAGTCTAACGGTGGCCCCAGCGGTGACGCGAAGGCCATGTCGCCGGGAGCCGGCCGGTATTTCCGCACTTTGCGGCTATCCGGCGAGAGCCGACTCGTAGAGCCGGTACCGCTTCACGATGCTGCCGCCCATTCCCTCCATCGCCCGGTTCATGGGCTCGTTCACCTCGAGGATCCAGCCCATCTCACCGCCCTTCTGCCGCACCCGGGCGGCGACCTCGACATGGCGCACGAAAAGCGCGGCCGCCACGCCGAAGTGCTGGTACTCGGGCTTCACTCCGAGCGCGAACACTCGCACCTTGTCGATCTTGCTCCGCCCCGTCAGGAAGTGCCACCAGCCGAACGGGAACAGCCGGCCGTTCATCTTCGCGAGCACCTGGTTGATGTCCGGGAGGGTGAGCGCGGCACCGACGACCTCGCCCTCGCGCTCGGCGATCATGGCCCAGTTCTCGTCGAGGATCGGCTTCAGGTTCTTGGCCTGGAAACGGACCTCCTCCTCGGTGATCGGGACGAAGCCCCAATTCGGGCCCCAGGCCGCGTTGTAGACGTCCATGAACCTGGCGACCTCGGCCTCGAGATCTCTCTTTCGCATGTGGCGCACCGTCACCCCGTGCTCGGCCTCCGCCTTCCGGGCGGCCTCGTGGATGAAGTCGTGGAAACGATCGCCCTGCTTTAGCTTGCCGAGGTAGAGCTCCCACATCAGGAGGTCCATCGTCTTCGTCATCCCGAGGCCCTCGAGGATCTGGCGGTAGTACGGCGGATGCCATGGCTCGAGCACCAACGGATCCAGCTCGTAGCCCTCGATCAAGATCCCGCATTCGTCGTTCGTCGTGAAGTCCATCGGGCCCAGCATCCGCTCACGCCCGCGCTCACGGAGCCAGCCCTTGGCGGTGTCGAGGAGGGCACGCGCGACCTCGGGATCGTTCTCGGTCTCGAAGAACCCGAACATGCCGTCGTTGCCGCCCTGAAACTGCGTCCAGCGCTCGTCGAGATGGGCGGTGATGCGTCCCACGACCTTTCCGTCGCGCTCGGCCAGGAAGTACTCGGCATCGGCGTGCTCGAAGAAGGGATTCTTGTCGCGGTTCAGGAAATCCCGGCGCTCGAAGACGAGCGGCGGGACCCACGGCGTTCCGCGATGAAGCCGAAAGGGCAGCTCGATGAACGCATCCAAGTCGCGCTTCCCCTTCACGGGCCGGACCGAGACCTCTGACATGTGTGTCAGGCCGGTGCCGTACGGCGCCGGCAGCAGCATGTGCTGTTCATAGGTTCTGGAACGCTATTGGGTCGCACCGGAATCGGGATTTCCGCCGCTCGTGGCAGACTTTCGCCATGGCCGAGATCGCCCGGGCCCCGCTCGACGTCTTTGCGAAGGCCCGAACCCACAGCCGCAAGGAGCAACTCGAGGCGGCGAGGGAAGCCGATCTCCTGCCCTACTTCCGGCTAGTGGAGTCAGAAGCCGGACCTGTGATGGAGATCGAGGGACACGAGACCGTGATGCTCGGCTCGAACAACTACCTGGGCCTGACGGGTGACCCTCGCGTGAAGGCGGCGGCCCGCGAGGCACTCGAGACGTACGGCACCGGCCTGACCGGCTCGCGATTCCTCAACGGGACCACCCCGCTGCACATGGACCTCGAGCGCGAGATCGCCGAGTGGATGGGAACCGACGGTGCGCTCGTCTTCACCACCGGCTACCAGGCGAACATCGGCTGCCTGGGGACGATCCTCCAGCCCGGCGACACGGTCATCTGCGACTCGGCCGACCACGCGTCGATCCTGGATGGCTGCCGCCTCTCCGGCGCGAAGCTGCGTCCCTTCCGCCACAACCAGATGGAGAAGCTCGAGAAGATGCTCGAGCGCTCGGTCGCGGACGGTGGCGGGGTGCTCGTCGTCGTGGATGGCGTCTTCTCCATGGAAGGCGATGTCTGCGACCTGCCCTCGATCGTCGAGCTCTGCGATCGCTACGGCGCTCGTCTGATGGTGGACGAGGCGCACGGCGTCGGCGTCCTGGGCCCTCGCGGAGCCGGCGCCTGCGAGCTCTTCGGCCTCGAGGACGAGATCGATTTGAGGATGGGGACCTTCTCCAAGAGCCTCGCGTCGTGCGGGGGGTTCATCGTCGGCCCGGCGGACGTGATCGAGTTCCTCCGGATCTCGGCGCGAGCGTTCATGTTCAGCGCCTCCGCCGCCCCCGCTGCCGTGGGCGCCGCGCTCGGAGCGCTCCGCGTCATCCGCACTGACGGCCCCGAGCTCATGGGCAAGCTCCTCGACAACAGCGATTACCTGCGCCAAGGGTTTCGCGACCTGGGCCTGAAGGTGGTCGAGCCCGGGACCCTCCCCGACGGAACGGAGGCGATCACTCCGGTCATCCCGGTGCTGGTAGGGGAGGACTGGCGGGCGGTGCTGCTGTGGAAGGCGCTCTTCGACGCGGGCGTGTACACCAACGTCGCCCTACACCCGGCCGTCCCTCCCGGGGGGGCCCTCCTTCGGACCAGCCTGATGGCGACCCACGAGCGCGAGCATCTCGACCGGGCCCTCGAGATCTTCGCCAAGACGGTCTCGGAGTTCCCGGACCTCCCCCGCGATGGGTAGTTTCAGCTTGTCCAATTTAGGACAAGGGAGAGCGGAGCAAGAAAACCTTGCTCTTAGCGAACGACTCGGGCAGGCAAAGGGGGGCGCCAGTTGACGCTTGCCTCCCGACTCCCCTAGGTTCCCACGCACGCCGGACGTCACCCCGGGGCAGGGAGTGGCCGAAGCGGAGACAGGAAGATCCGCTTCGTCCAACCCAGGCCCCCGAAGAACGGAGGGGGGGAGCGTCCGGCCTCATCCCGGTAAGCCTCTAAACACTCGGAGGAGGAGTGACAATGTCCGCTGCCTCGACGGTCGTCTCTGCGCCGCAGCACATGCAGGCCCTCGCCCATGCCAACCGCGTCCGCCTCGCCCGCGCCTCAATCAAGCGCGCCATCGGCACCAACCAGATGGAGGTCACGGAGGTTGTCCGCAACTGCCCGTGGGAAGTCGAGACGATGACGATCGGGGAGCTTCTGCGAAGCCAACGCCGCTGGGGTCGCACCCGCGTCCGCAAGTTCCTGTCCTCGTTGGCCCTGAACGAGAATCGCGAGCTGGGCCGGCTCACCGAGCGTCAGCGCACCGTCCTCGCCGCCGAGCTGGCAGCGAAGCAAATCCGCCGACGCTAGTCACGGGCTCACGCTGATGTCGTGTCCCTCCGGCATGGATAGCCATCGAGGCAGGGCGCGGCGTCAGCGGAGCTTGAACGTGCGACCCGTCCGGCGCCGAAACGCTCGGGTGAATATCCACGCCGCAGCGCCGAACCCGGCCACGGCTACCAGCATCGCGATCGGAAGCCAAAGGTCCGGCGTGAAGAAGAAGAGCCCGGCCAGGAGCGCGACCCCGACCGCGCCCGACAGCAGGAAGGTGTGCGACCGGTAGCCGCCGAAGTGCTCGCGGATCGCGAGCTCGAGACCGGCGATGGAGCAAAGCACGGCGCCCGCGGCGATCATCACGGCGCCCTTCGACCCGCCCACTATGAAGCCGGCGATGAGCAGCACGATGCCACCGAGGACGGCCAGCTCGACCAACGGAACGTTCCCCCATGGCGCGGGCGGCCGCTCGTCGAGGCTTGCAGCCCGTCGCCGTGCGGCGCGGACCGTTGGCTTCGCGGCCGTGACGTCCTGCGCCTCGCCGGCAGCGGCGCTGGGAGGAGGCGCTCAGCGGGGACGGCGCTTTCGCCGCTTCTTCGAGCTCACTGGCTATCGATTCACGGGGCCGCAAGCCCCGCGGCTAACGGGCAACCGGAGGAATGCTTGACGCGCCACCACCCGAAGAGCATCCCGAGGATGCCCCAGCGGGGTCGTGAGTGCCAGTGCTGGCAGGGCCGCTCCCCGATGTCCTCGGCGGCGACACGCACCCAGCGGTACCGGTCCGGCGCCGCGATCATCGACTCGAGCAGCCCGCGGTTGGCCTCCTCGACCTCGCCCTGGCGAGCCAGCTCCCCCTGAGCCTCGCGCAGGCGGACCGCAAGTCCGTCGCGAACCCGCTCGAGCTCGGCCACGCCCAGCACCCGGGGCCCGCCAACCGCCGGCACCCTCCACTCGATGCCCGCCCGGGGGAAGGCCGATGCGAACAGCTCCCCGAGCCGCTTCTCGAGCAGCGCGATCTGGCGGCGTAGCTCCTGCCGCGCAAGCCGGTCGGCGCCGGGATCGGCGATGGGCTCGACGGCTGCGGCATCCAGAGAACGAGCCGGCTCGTCCGATGCACCGACCGGAAGTCGCTCGATCTCAAGCAGTTGCTCGGGCAACGTGCCCCTCCTTACACCCTGGATGGACGGTCACAGTCTAGCTGTGCGCGCCGTGATCCAGGCGGTTCCGTTTCTCGAATCGAGTGTGGGTTTGAGCCGCATATATCGGCTCAATCACTCACTCGGTTGCGAATGGACCTTTCAGCGGCCGCGACCGCCCTACGTGACCGCCGTTCAGCCCCGCTTAACCGCCCCGGGGACTCACCCCCGCATCGCGCTCGCAGCCAGCCAGATCGCCTCCTCCACCGCGATGTCGGGCACTCCTTTGACCTGGATGGCCGCGAGGATCGTCCGCGCGGTCTTGGGAGTGACTCCCCGGCCCGTGCCGGTGGCGCCGAACAGCAGCGCGAGCGGTCGCGACTCGTCCGCGATCACCAGGGTCCCCGTTGGAAGCGGGCCTGGGCGTCCCTCCAGCTTCTCGCCCTCGGCGCTCTGGCGGATTCCCAGGCGGCCCTCGGCGCGGTCGGCGTCGAACGCGCGCAGGGCGACGCCCGACTCGATGATCGCGATCGTGAGCGCATCGTCGAGCAGGCTCTGGCTCACGAAGCCGCCCTGCTTGATGCGCTCCAGCGCAACCGCCTCCACCGGAGTCGGCTGCTCGTCCGGGTCCAGGCCGATCTGGCGGAAGAAGACGCGGTATGCCCACGGGATCGGCTGGTGGCGCAGCGCGATCGCCTGGGGTCCCGAGAAGCGGTTCGACATCTGGGCGAGTCGGTGCTTCATCTCACGCGAGCTGCGACCCGAGCCGCGTCCCAGCACGAGGTAGCGGAGTGCCAGGCCGGGGAACTCCTCGCGGAGGTCCGGCGAGATCCAGCCGGCCTCGGGGACGGCGTCGCCGGCCGTCACCGGTTCGCCTCCTCGCGGGCCCGGGATTCGCGAAGCAGGCGATTCACGTCAGCGCGCAGCCCGGCCTCGAGTCCCTGGAGGCTCGTGTCATCGGGCGTCTTGGACAGCTCATCGGTTCCCGCCTTCGCGAAGGCGAGGATGCCGCCCGGGTAGGCGAACGCGATCGTGGGGCATCCGCCCACCCGGTAGAGGTCGCTGACGGCGCCATCGCGGTCGTACCCCACGGGGATGGACCATCCGTGTTCCTGAGCGATGCTTCGCACGTCTGCCGGATCGTCGCGGACGTTGATCGAGAGGAAGTTGACGCGCCCACGGTAACCGGGAGCGAGGTCGTCGAGCGCGTCCTGCACCGGTAAGCAGTCCGCGCCGCGCGTGAACCAGAACGACAGGACGAGCGGGTGGTTGAAAAGGTCGCAGACCCGGATCGCGCCCTTAGGCGGAATCTCGCACGCCGGCGTGCGCTTCGCTTCCTCGGGGCACGGGTTCTGGGAGGTGGAGCAATCGTCCTGGGCGATGTTGGCGTCGTTGTCGAGCGGTCCGGTAAGCGTGTCCGGCACGGCGAATTCCGACAGCGGGACTCCGCGGTCTGCGCCGCTGACTCCAAGCGTGCCGCCGCTCTGAGTGCGGATCGTGTTCAGAGTCGCGATGACGATGAGCACCAGAAACGCAATCCCGACGAATGTCGAGTAGCGCCGGCCCGTCCCCTTCGACGCCGGCTCAGGCGCCATTCAGCTCACCGAGCGTCGGCCGGCGCGGGCCTGCCGCGGCGCCGAAAGCGTGCGCGGAGCGCGCCCACTGGCTGGAATCCGCCCTCCGCCCAAACGAGCGCGGCCGGCAGAACCAGGAGCACCCCCAGCAGGGCCACGCCCAGGTCGAACACGGTCACGAGGCCGAAGTCCCTGAGCATCCTGATGTTGGTGAAGGCGAGCACTGCGAAGCCTGCGATCGCCGTCACGCCGGATGCCGCTACGGCGGCGCCCGTACGTGCGAACGCCCGCCGCAGCGCCTCCCCCAGCGATCCGCCCGCCCCACGCTCCTCGTAGTAGCGGGCCGACAGCAGGACGCTGAACTCGGTCGCGATGGCGATGACCAATGCACCCAGCGTCGCGGACATGGGGTTCAAGGGAACGCCGGTGATCCACAGGATCAGCGAGGACCAGCCGGTCGCCAGCGCGATCGGGATCAGCGGCACCAGCGCCCGGCGAAGCGACCGATAGACGGCGATGAGCACCAGCGCCACGGCCAAGAGCCCCGCGAGCGTGACCAGGTAGCGACTGCCGGAGAGTGAGGAGTTCGCATCCGCCGCCAGCACGGGTAGCCCCAGGACGTCCGCGGTCACGCCCGGTGGCGGCGCCTCGCCTCCGGGCGGGTTGATCTGGTTGCGGATGTCGTCGATCAGCGACTTCTGCTGGTCGAACGGCATCACCTTGATCCCGAACGTGATCACGCCCGTGTTCCCAGGCTTACCGGTCTTCGGATCGGTGCTCACCATCGCCTGCGACACGTAGTGCGGGAGCAGTTGCAGGTCGGTCCGGATCCGCGACTGGCTCGGCGCCGACGTGGAGTCGCCGTAGAGGAAGTCGGGCAATGAGATCTCCGGGCAGATCTCGGTGTCCGGGTTTTGACAGGACGGCGCCGATCCCACATAGCCATGGCGCTGGAGCACGCGCTGCTCGAAATCGTGCATCCACGAGATCACCTTCGGATCGGTCAGGTCCGGCGCGCTCACGGTCACGTAGGTGAGGCCGGAGATCCCGGTGGCGTCCTCGAGCTGGTCGACGTCGTGAAGGGCCGGCAGGTTTCGCGGGACCAGCTCGCGGATGTCGGAGATCACGGGGATCTGGGTTCCCACTCCCCAGCCGGCGGCGGCGAGGACGGCACCGACGACCAGCACGCGGCCCGGCGCGGCGATTGACACGGCGAGCGCACGGCGACCTCCCCGGCCGAGGGCCGCCCCGACCCGCGTCCCGAACTCGGACACCGGGCGGACGGCCTCCTGGAACCGGCGGCGCGCCGCCATCAACTTCGCCGGACCCCGGAGGCGTGGCGGGTTACCCTGAGCCTCCGGGCTCAGCAGTGACAGCGCGGCGAGCCCCACCGTGAGCGCCAGGGCGAAGGCGACGGCGATCCCCAGGACCAGTAGCAGCGCGAATCCGCGAACCATCGGAATCGGCGAGAGGACCAGCACGAGGAATCCCCCGGCCGTCGCCAGCCCGGCCGTCGCGATCACCGGGCCGCCCCGCGACGCCGCCTCGACCGCCGCCCGCGGTGGCGAGGAGCCGCCACGGACAGCCTCGACGAACCGCGCCTGGAACTGGATCGCGTAGTCGACCGACAGCCCGATCAGGACGGGCAGCACTGCGATGGAGGCCATGGTCAGCGAGCCACCGATGAGCGACAGGAACCCGAAGGTGATTCCAGCGGCGCCGAGAGCGATCGCGAGCGGCAGCAGCCGCAGCGGTGCGCGGAACACCAGCGCGAGCGTGATCACCATTGCCGCGAGAGCGGCCGCAAGCAGGATGAAGATCTGCGTGGAGAGCTCCTGCGCAAGCCCCTCGAAGACCACCGGCACTCCGCTGACGACGTAGCTCGGCGGCGTCGGGCCGAACGACGAGAAGCGCTTCAGGTGGAAGGCGGGATCCTCGGTGGCCTGCCTGAACAGCGATATGGCCTGCTCGCGCTGAGCGGCCGAGAGGCCCGGGCGCAGCCGGACCGAGATCAGCGCCGCGTTCGAGCTCGGAACGATCGCCGCGAGCCGCGCCTTCGGCTGGCACAGCGGCAGGCTCGGATCGCAGACGACGGATGAGACGTAGGTCTTGTCGGTCAGGTCCGGTAGGCCGGTCTGGCCGTAGTTGACCGCCAGGTTCAGCAGTCGCTGCTGGAACTTGTTGAGGACCTCCTGACCGGCCGAGAGACCCGCCTGCTGCGCCTCGGCCTCCGAGAATCCCTGGCGCCTCGCCCTCGCTATCGCCTCCTGGGTGATCCTGCGCGCGCGCTCGACCGTCGCCTGTGACTCGGAGCTCAGGAGCTTGTTCGCCTCGATCGCGAACTGGTTGAGGAACGTGGCCGGCCCGAAGACGACGGCGCTCGGGTTGAGCTTGGCGATCTCTACACACGGCGCCGGTGCCGGCTTTCCCTTGAAGACCTCTCCGCCCGTGGCCTTGCCCGAGAGACAGCTTTCAAGCGCGAGCAGCTTGCCGAGATTGGTTGTCAGCAGGAGCTGCTTCAGATCGCCCTTGACGAGGATCTCGACGGGCTCGTCACCGAACTCGTCGTAGAAGCCCTGCGTCTGGGCATACGTGGCCGAGCCCTTGTCGACCAAGGAGCTGGGGTCGCGGTCGGCCTCGAGGCGCAGCGCGGCGACGGCGCCGATCAGCGCCAGCAGCACTGCCGCGACGATGACCGGCGTCGGCCGCTCAACCGCCCGCCCGGCGATCCGTGCCAGCAAATTGCGAGTGCGCACGACGGACCTAGATTACGGACGCGGCCAGCCGGCCGCGTCGCCTAATCCATTGCGAGAGGGCCTTCGGTCTCCGCGTTGAGGAACTGCGCGACGAACGCGTTCTCGGAGCTGAAGAGCTCGTCTGACGGGCCCGACTCGACGATCCTGCCCTTCCACAGGACCGCGATGAAGTCGGCGATCCGCCGCGCGGTGCCGAGGTCGTGGCTGATCACGAGGTAGCAGCCGCCGTTCTCCTCGTGGACCTCGCGGATCAGCTCGCACAGGAGCGCCGTGCGGACCGGGTCGAGGCCCGAGTCGGGCTCGTCGAACATGACGATGGCGGGATCGAGCACGAGGGCGCGCGCGAAGCCGGCGCGCTTGCGCATCCCCCCTGAGAGCTCGTTAGGCATCTTCTGCGTCGCCTCGGCCAGGCCCACCTCGCGGAGGCGGCGGTTGACGATCTCGCCGATCTCCTCCTCCGACTTGTCGGTGTGCTGACGGAGCGGGAAAGCGGTGTTGTCGTAGACGTTCATCGACCCGAACAGCGCGCCGTCCTGGAACAGCAGGCCGAACTTCTTGCGCATCTCGAACAGCTCGTCGTCGGTCATGTTCGGCACCGACTCGCCGTGGACGAGCACGTCGCCGGCGTCGGGGTAGAGCAGGCCCACGATGTGCTTGATGAGCACGCTCTTGCCGGTGCCGGAAGGTCCCAGCACCATCGAGATCTGGTTGTCCGGTAGCCCCAGGTTCAGCCCGTTGAGGATCCGGGTGCGGCCGAACTGCTTGACGAGGTCGATGATCTCGATCGCGTCCTCGCCGCCGTGGTCGCGCTTCTCGCCGGTGTGCCAGCGGTACGGATTCTCCTCCTCGGAGCTGACGCCGGGGATGATGTAGTCGCGGTTGAGCTGGCCGAGCTCGGGCGCGGGCTCCTCGTAGTCGCTGTCGTCCGGGTCGTCCGTCCCCTCGCGCCAGTCCTCTGTCCCCTCGTCGTCCGAAGGCGCGTCCTCGACATCCTGAGGCGTCTGGTCAGCGCCCTCGGGCGCATCGTCCTCGTATGTCTCTTCGCGCGTTTCCCGTGTCTCGTCAGCCATTCAGCGGTTCTCCTCGTATGTAGGCAGGGTCAACCCCCGATTGGCGCTCGCGGGTTCGCTCCCCAGAACACCAGGGTTCCCATCATTCCGATGATGTGAACCAAGACGATGTTAAGCACCATCGACTTCGCCGTCGCCGTACCCACCCCGACCGGTCCGCCGGAGGCGGTATAGCCGTAGTAGCAGCCGACGAGCACGATGGCGGTCGCCATCACCATCGCCTTGATGAGGCTGAATAACAGATCGGGCGGGTTCTGGAACATCCAGAAGATCAGGAAGTAACCGCCCGACGACGTGTCGCCGATCTGCTTCACGACGGCGAGGTAGGAGGCGAAGTAGCCGATGCCGATCGCCGCGAGGTACATGAACGGCAGCGTCATCCAGGCGCCCAGCAGGCGGGTGGCCGCGAGGAAGGTCATCGGCGGCACCCCCATCACCTCGAGCGCGTCGATCTCGTCGGAGATCCGCATCGCCCCGAGCTCGGCGACGATCCCGGTCCCCACCTTGGCCGCCATCATGTAGCCGAAGGCGTACGGGATCACCTCGCGCAGATCGCACCAGGCGGCGAACACGCCGGCGTAGGCCGGGGCGCCGACCGAGCGGTTGAAGTAGGCGCCCTCGATCCCGCACTGCAGGCCAAGGATGAAGACGAGGCCCCAGATCACGATCGTCGAGCCGAGGATCAGGATTCCGGACTGGCGCAGCGCCTCGCCGAAGAAGATGAACACGCGGCCCGAGTAGACGAGGCCCAAGGTGAGCCCGCAGAAGCGAGCGATCTCGCCCAGGCTGGCGAGCCAGTCGCGGGGTACCGCCAACCACCCACGCATCTAGAC
>JBJMKM010000051.1:0-9441 GCA_045805825.1 Solirubrobacterales bacterium | reverse complement strand
CCTACGGCGACATCCGAGACCAGCTCGGCTGCGAGACGCAGTTCCGGGCCGCCTTCCTGCTCGGCTGCGTCGGCGCCTGGTCGCTCCACCCCGTGCAGATCGGGATCGCCAAGCGGGTGTTCAGCCCGCCCGCCGACGAGGTGCGGTTCGCCAAGCGGGTGCTGGAGGCCATCCCGGACGGACGCGGCGTGCACATGATCGACGGCAAGATGCAGGACGACGCCACCTGGAAGCAGTGCAAGGTGATGGTCTCGCTGGCCGAGATGCTGGCGAAGAAGGACCCGGAGCTGGCCGAGGCGTACGAGCTGGGGGACTAGCTGGCCGCGCCGGCGTCTCACTAGCGCCGCCGCTCGCGCCCGCTGCTCCGAGTATTAGAGCAATATTGCTCTATTCTTTAGAGCATCAATCCCTTTCGCTACACGGAGCCGGTCCCCCCGGAGGAGCTGATCGACCGCGACGACGAGGCCGAGCTCCTCATGCGGACCGCCGTCGCAGGCAACAACAGCCGCCTCATCGCCCCGCGGCGCTACGGCAAGACCTCGCTACTGCAGCGGGTGATCGACGATGCCCGGAGCGAGGGGTGGGCGGCCGTGTACGTCGACTTCTTCGGCGTTCTGACTCTCGCGGATGTCGCGGCGCGAATCGAGCGCGCCTATGCCGCACAGCTGGAGGGCGGTCTGGCTTCATGGTTCGCCGGGGTACGGCGCCGCCTCCGCCCCACCCTTCGGTTCGGCGGCGAGCAGGAGGTGCCCGCGGAGCTCGAGCTCTCGCTCGACCCGCAGGCGGAGCCCCCGCTGCTCGACCGCTTGGCGCTTCCCACGCGGATCCTCGAGCGCACCGGGCAGCGGACGCTCGTGGTCTTCGACGAATTTCAGGATGTCCTGGCCGCGAAGGACCGGGCGGATGCGGTGATCCGCAGCGAGATCCAGCACCATGGCGATGCGGCGAGCTACGTGTTCGCCGGCTCCCAGCTCGGCATGATGCGGCGCCTCTTCGCGGACAGGCGGCGGGCGCTCTACGGGCAGGCGCGGGCGGTCGAGCTCGAGCCCTTGGAGCCCGATGACGTCGCCGAGGACGTCGCCGGACGCTTCACCCGGACGAACCGTGAGGTCGGGTCCGCGGTCGATCTTCTCCTCGACGCGGGCGAGGGCCATCCACAGCGCACGATGCTCCTCGCAAACGCGTTGTGGGAGGCGGTGCCACCGGGGGAGACGGCCGCGGAGGAGCACTGGTTCGCCGCCTACGATCGCGCGAGGGCCGAGGTTCGCGACGAGCTGCGCGCGATCTGGACCGGCGTGAGCACTGGCCAGCGCCGCGTCCTGGCCGCGGTCGCCGAGAACCGGGAAGGCCTCTACGCGGGCGGCCGCCGCCACGGGGGTTCACGCGGCGGGGCTGTGAAGTCCGCGATCACAGCGCTGGTCGACCAGGGTGAGGTGAGAGCGGACCGCTCGGCATCGACCGGGTACCGGCTCGTGGACCCGCTCCTTCGCCAGTGGATCGCCGCCGGGACGCCCGGTTCGTGAGCGCTCGGGCTAACCCTCTGCGGGCTCGAGCACGACGATCGGGATCTCCCGAGAGCCCGCGCGCCGTTGGTACACGGCGTACCCCGCGTAGCGCCGGTTAACGAGCTCCCACATGCGCGGGCGTTCCTCGGGGGTGGCCGTTCGTGCCCGGTACGGGCGCTCGTCGCCGTCCTTCGAAAACCGGACGTCTGGATTCGCCACGACGTTGCGATACCAGGCGGGATGCTTCACGTCCCCGCCGCGGGAGGCGACAAGCAGGACCTTGTCGCCATCGCGCGTCCACAAGAGTGGCGTGATCCGCTCAGCCCCGGTACGCGCCCCCCGCACCTTCAGGAAGCCCACGCGACCCTTGCCGGCGGTGGTCCAGCGGCCGTTGGTGAGTCGCAGGAGCGCCCGATCCAGATACGGAGCGACGTTGACGTAGAACCAGGAGCCGCCGCGTGAGGCGACGAGCGGCGTGGCGACCCGGTCGTAGAGGTTCCCGCCGGCTCGGCTTCGCTCAGGCGGCATCAAGACGCTGCTTCAACGCGTCGAGCTGCGCCTGGATCTCGTCCGGGAGGCGATCGCCGAACCGGGCCAGATGCTCCTCGACCTGCGGGAGCTGCTGACACAGCTCGTCCACGTCGACCTCGAGCAGGTGGTCCAGCCCGCCGTCGCCGAGATCGAGCCCGTCTACGTTGATGTCCTCCGCCTTCGGAAGCAGCCCGACTGCGCTCTCGGTCGCCTCCACCTGCCCATCGCAGCGACGGCAGATCCACTCGAGCACGCGGCTGTTCTCGCCAAATCCCGGCCAGATGAAATTGCCGTCGGCGTCCTTGCGGAACCAGTTGACGAGGAAGATCCTCGGCATCTCGTTCGGATGCTTGCGACCGAGGCTCAGCCAGTGCCCGAAGTAGTCCGCCATGTTGTAGCCGCAGAACGGCAGCATCGCCATCGGGTCGAAGCGGAGCTTGCCGACGTCGCCGGCAGCCGCAGCCGTGGTCTCCACGGACATCGTCGCCCCCAGGAACACGCCGTGCTCCCAATTGAAGGCCTCGGTCACCAACGGGACGACCGTCGCACGTCGACCGCCGAACAGGAAGGCCGAGATGGGGACCCCGTCCGGGTCCTCCCACTCGGGAGCAATGGAGGGGCACTGCGACGCGGGCGTCGTGAAACGGGCGTTCGGGTGAGCCGCCGGATCCTCGGAATCCGGAGTCCAGTCCCGCCCCTTCCAGTCGATGGCGTGCGCCGGTAGCTGGCCGGTCATCCCCTCCCACCAGATGTCGCCGTCGTCCGTGAGGGCGCAGTTGGTGAAGATCGAGTTGCGCTCGATCGTCCCCATCGCATTGGGATTCGTCTTGTGGCTGGTGTTGGGCGCGACCCCGAAGAAACCGGCTTCGGGGTTAACGGCGTAGAGACGGCCGTCCTCGCCGAACTTCATCCACGCGATGTCGTCGCCCACGGTCTCGGCAGTCCAGCCCTCCAGGGTCGGGATCACCATCGCCAGGTTGGTCTTGCCGGACGCCGACGGGAACGCGCCGGCGATGTACTTGACGTCGCCCTCGGGTGAGGTGAGCTTGAGGATCAGCATGTGCTCGGCCATCCAGCCCTCGTCGCGCGCCATCGCGGAGGCGATGCGAAGCGCGAAGCACTTCTTCCCCAAAAGCGCGTTGCCGCCGTATCCGGAGCCATACGACCAGATCTCGCGCGCCTCGGGGAAGTGCACGATGTACTTGTTGTCGGCGTCGCAGGGCCACGGCACATCCTCCTGACCGGGCTCGAGCGGAGCGCCGAGCGAGTGAAGGCACGGCACGAAGTCCCCGTCCTCGCCCAGGACCTCGAGCGCGTCCCGGCCCATGCGGGTCATGATCCGCATGGAGGCGGCCACATACGCCGAATCGGTCAGCTGCACGCCGATGTGGGCGATATGCGACCCGAGCGGGCCCATCGAGAACGGAACGACGTACAGCGTCCGTCCGCGCATCGAGCCCTTGAACAGGCGCTGGAGCACGTCTCGCATCTCGCCGGGATCCCGCCAGTTGTTGGTCGGGCCGGCGGCGTCCTCGTTTTCGGAGCAGATGAACGTGCGGTCCTCGACCCGGGCTACGTCCCCGGGATCTGAGCGAGCGAGGTAGGAGTTGGGGCGCTTGGCGTCGGACAGGCGCTCGAACGTTCCAGCGTCAACCAGCTCCTGGCACAGGCGGTCGTACTCCTCCGCCGAGCCGTCGCACCAGTGGATTGAGTCGGGCTGAGTCAGCTCTGCGAACTCCTCCACCCAGGAGATCAGCTTCTGGTTCTTGGTCGCAGCGGACGCGGCGGCCGTGCTCTCGCTCAAGGGAACGATCAACTCCTTTCGGTCTCTAAACGGCAAACGCCCAGGGTCGATCCCGGACGTGGGCGAACATTCTTTCGCAAGCCGAGGTCGTCGTGGGGGGTCGTGAGCTTATGTAGGGTTTCGCGCCCTCATGAGGTTTTACGAATACGAGAGCCGCCGGATAGTCGAACGGGCGGGCATTCCGGTCACCAGATACGGCTTCTGCACCACCGCCGACGAGGCGCGAAAGGTCGCCGCCGAGATCACCGGCCCCGTGGTGATCAAGTCCCAGGTCCTCACCGGCGGGCGCATGAAGGCGGGCGGCGTGAAGTTCGCGGACACGCCCGATGAAGCCGCAGCGCACGCCGCCGACATCCTTGAGCTGGAGATCAACGGCCACATGCCGAAGGGCGTGTTGGTGGACCCGAAGGCCGACGTCGCGCAGGAGTACTACGCGGGAGTCGTGTGGGATGGGACGAGGAAGTGTCCGCTGATGCTGTTTTCCGACATGGGTGGAATCGACATCGAGGAGGTCGCGGAAAACCATCCCGACCACGTTGGTCGCGGCCACCTCTCGAACCTGGTCGATCCACCCGACTTCCGGGCCAAGGAGGTCATCTCCCACACGGGGCTGACCGGCTCCGAGCTCACCCGGGCTACCCCGATCCTGGCGCGGCTGGCCCGCTTGATGCGCGACTACGACATGACCCTGGCCGAGATCAACCCTCTCGCGCGGCTCGCCGACGGCAGCTTCGTCGCGCTCGACGCACACATGGAGATGGAGAACGAGGCGCGACCCCGCCAGCGCCCGCTGCTCGACGACCTCGGCATCGATCCGACGGACACGCGAGAGCCATACGAGCCGAGCGACTTCGAGCGCCACGTCAAGGCCATCGACTCCGCGGACCACCGGGGCGTGATCCAGGGCAAGGATCACGGCTTCGAGGGCAACCTCGGCCTCGTGATCGGGGCCGGCGGCGGATCGCTGACGCTCACCGACGCGGTCCGGAGCCAGGGTGGGCGTCCCGCCAACTACACCGAGATCGGCGGCAATCCGTCGGTCGCCAAGGCGTGCGGGCTCGCCAAGGAGGTCCTGAAGAAGGACGGCGTCGAGAAGATCGCCGTGATGATGTCGATCGTCTCCAACACTCGGGTGGACATCGTCGCGCGGGGCGTGATCAAGGCGTGTCTGGAGCTGGACAAGGACCCCGCCCGCACGATCGCGATCTTCCGTATCCCCGGCGCCTGGGAGGAGGAGGGCTTCAAGATCCTCGATCGCTACGGCGTGGAGTACTGCGACCGCTCCGTTTCGATGTGGGAGGCGGCGGGCCGCGCCGTGGGGAAGATTCAGGAGGGGGTCGCGGCATGAGCATTTTGCTCTCCGAGGACTTCACGTTCATCGTCCAGGGCATCACTGGGCGCGAGGCGGTGAACCTGACCCGCGAGTGCCTCGACTACGGCTCCAAGGTCGTGGGTGGCGTGACGCCGGGCCGCAAGGGCCGCGAGGTGCATGGGGTGCCGGTGTTCGACACGGTCGAGCAGGTGAATGAGGCCCTCGGCTACGTCCCCGACGGCTCGGTGGTCACGGTCCCCCCCGCCTTTACCAAGGACGCCGTGTTCGAGGCGATCGTCCGCGGCATCAAGCTGATCGTGATCGTCACCGAGCGCATCCCGCGCCGCGACGTCGCCGAGATGGTCGAGCTCGCCGACCGCCACGGCGCCCGGATAATCGGCCCGAACTGCCTGGGCGTGATCGTCCCGGAGGTCTGCAAGATGGGCGGCATCGGCGGGCCGGCAAAGGACGCGGCGAAGGCCTATACGCCCGGGCCGATTGGAGTGATGTCACGAAGCGGCGGCATGACCACCGAGATCTCCTCGACGCTCACCGCCGCCGGCCTGGGTCAGTCCACGGCTGTCTCGATCGGCGGCGACGCCATCATCGGCTCCACGTATGCGGAGCTCATGCCGCTCTTCGAGGCCGACGAGCGGACCGAGGGCATCGTCATCTACACCGAGCCCGGCGGGCGGATGGAGGCACAGCTCTCTGAGTGGGTGAAGGAGAACGACTCCCGGCTCCCGATCGTCGCCTTCATGGCCGGCCGGTTCATGGACGACGCGGAGATGCAAGGAATGAGCTTCGGCCACGCGGGCACGATCGTCGAGGGCAAGGAGGACACGGCGACGGAGAAGATCGCCCGCCTGGAGGCCGCCGGGATCCCCGTCGTCGAGCGGATCGACGAGATCCCGGACGCCGTCAAGGACAAGCTTGGAGCGAGGGTCTGATGCAAGCCGCCGAGAAGCAGCTGGACGCCGCGTTCATCGAGGTCGACGTCGACGACTCGATCAGCGGCGATACCGAGCTCGCGCGCAAGCTCGCGGAGGTCTGCCCTGTGGACATCTTCGCCGAGGAGGACGGGCACGTGGCGATCGTGCGCTCGAATCTCGACGAGTGCGTGCTGTGCGAGCTCTGCCTGGACGCCGCTCCCGACGGCACCGTGCGGGTCAAGAAGCTCTACGACGGCACCGAGCTCGTCCGCTGAGCCGGCCGGCCCGGCTCCAACCGCACGTTTGCCGTAACGGGCGGCAGACTACGCCGGCGTGAACTTCATCGAGGACGTCCTGGAACGCTACCCGGCCTCAAAGCCGGCGCTCATCACGATCGGGCGTGAGGGTGAGCGACGGGTATGGCACTTCGGCGAGCTCATCGCCCGCTCGGCCGGAATGTCGGGGGCGCTTGCCGCTCGCGGCGTGGGGCGTGGGGATGTGGTGATGACACTGGTCGGCAGCCGGATCGAATGGGTGCTGACGATGCTCGCCTGTTGGCGCATGGGGGCGATCGCCATGCCCTCCAATACGCAGCTACGGCGCCACGACCTCGAGACGCGGATTGGGACGGCCAATCCGGTCCTGTGCGTTGGCGAGGACGGCCCGCTCGCCGAGCTGCCCGACGGCGTCCCCTGCATGACAATGGAGGACGTGGCGGCGGTGATGGATGAGGAGCGCCCTCAGGAACCGCCCGCCGAGGTGGCCGACCTCGATCCGGATGACGGAGCGCTCGTCATCTTCACCTCGGGGACCACCGGTGAGCCTCGCGGCGCGCTCCACGCGCAGCGCTATATGCCGGGTCAGCAGACCCAGGCCGTGCACTGGGTGGGAGCGCGACAGGGCGAGCTCGCCTGGTGCACCGCCGCCACGGGGTGGTCCAAGTCGTCGCGCAACTCGTTCGTGGCGCCGTGGCTCACCGGCGCCGCCGCCCTCCTTTACGACGGGCGCTTCGACCCCGCGGAGCGCCTCGACCTGATCGAGCGCGAACGGGTCAACGTGCTCTGCCAGGCGCCGACCGAGTACAGAATGATCGCCAAGCGCGCGGGCGTTCGGCCGCTGCCGTCCATTCGGCGCATGCTCTCTGCGGGCGAGGCCCTCAATCCCGAGGTGATCGAGGAGTTCCGCGACCGGGCGGGGGTCGAGATCTGCGACGGATACGGGCAAACCGAGACGGGGGCGCTCACGGGCATCCAGCCGGGCGACGAGCTCAGGCCTGGATCCATGGGCAGGGCCCTTCCCGGGATCGACCTGCGGATCGCGGACGGCGAGCTGCAGCTGAGAGCAGCCACCTGCCCCACCTTCTTCGCCGGGTATCTGGATTCCGGCGACGGCCCTGAGCTGATCGACGGCGAGTGGTGGTCGACCGGAGACTACGTCCGCCAGGACGAGGACGGGACGCTGTGGTTCGAGGGACGGGGAGACGACATCATCGTGTCGGCGGGGTACCGCATCGGCCCGTACGAGGTCGAGTCCGCGCTGGTGAGCCATCCGGCGGTTGCGGAGGCGGCGGCGGTTCCCGCGCCGGATCCCGAGCGGGGCTCGGTCGTGCGGGCCATCGTCGTGCTGCGGGAAGGCAAGCCGTCGGCTGACCTGGCGCAGGAGCTTCAGAACCATGTGAAGCGGGTCACCGCGCCATACAAGTACCCGCGCATCGTCGAGTTTGCCGACGAGCTGCCAAAGACTGCCAGCGGCAAGATCAAGCGGGCCGAGCTGCGCCGCGACGGCACCCCGTAGTCGTGCCGCGCTCCCCCTACCGCGCGTTCGCGGGGATCTTCGCCGCGACGCTGCTGACGCTGATGGCCGTCGGGGCGGTGCTTCCCGTGCTTCCCCACTACGTCAAGGGACCGCTCGACTACGGAAGCGTTGCCGTGGGCTTCGCGGTCGGTGCCTTCGCGTTCACCGCGCTCGCGAGCCGCCCCGTCGCGGGTCGCCTCGCGGACTCCCGCGGCCGCCGGCCGGTTGTCGCGGCTGGTGCGCTTCTTGCCGCTGTTGCGGGCGGGCTCTACTTCGTGCCGGCCGGGCTGCCCGGGCTCATCGTCGCCAGGCTGGTGCTCGGCGTCGGCGAGGGCAGCGTGTTCACAGCCGGCGCGGCGTGGGTCGTAGACCTGGCGCCGCCGGGGCGCCGCGGGCGCGTGATCGGCCTTTACGGGCTGGGCGTGTGGGGAGGGCTCAGCCTCGGGCCGCTGATCGGCTCGGCCCTGTTCGGCGCCGGGCACTTCGACGCGGTGTGGGCGTTCTGCGCGGTGTCGCCCGCGATCGGGGCACTGGTGGCTCTGCGCATCCCGGAGTCCGGGCGTCGCACCGCACGGAACGAGCATCGCCAGCTCATCGCGCGTGAGGCGGTGCGGCCGGGCATCGCGCTCGCGTTGGCCACGGTCGGCTATGCGGCGATGGCGTCCTTCATCGTTCTCGACCTGAACTCCAAGCACATCGGCCACGGCGCCACCGCCTTCGCGGCATTCGCCACCACGGTGGTGGTGACGCGGCTGGTTGGAGGCGACCTCCCGGATCGGGTAGGCCCGGTGCGCTGCGCCGCGGGCGCCGCCGCCGTTTCCGCGGTCGGCCTGACGCTGATCGCGCTCGCGGATTCGCTCACCGTGGCGCTCGCCGGCGCGGTCGGCATGGGCATCGCCTTCGCGCTGATCTATCCCTCGCTGTCCCTGGTCGTGGTGAATGGCGTGCCGGACGACCGCAGGGGCGCCGCGCTCGGCACGTTCACTGCCTTCTTCGACATCGGCTTTGCGGTCGGAGGCCCGCTGACCGGGCTGGCCGCGTCCCTCGGCGGCTACTCGGCCGCGTTCTGGCTCGGCGCGGCCTTCGCCGTCGCCACCATCGTCATGGCCGCCAGCCTCAGAAGAGTCGCGGCTGCGCCGGCTCCGGCTGCGTGACCTGCGGCTCCGGGGGACGCTCCTCCTTCTTTACGATGCCGCGGCGCGGACCGGTGCGACCCGGGCGGCGCACCAGCCCCGAGAGGCGATTCGCCTCGTCCTTTCGCATGTAGGCGCCGCGCTCATACAGCTCCTCGTAGCGCGGCAGGAGGTCGGGACGCCGGTCGCGCAGCCAGTCGAACCAGATGTCGCGGACCTCACCGCGGAGGTGCAACCCGATGCCCCCGATCGAGTCGGGCCCGGCCTCGTCGAGCAGCTCGAGCAGCGGCTCCACCTGCTCCGGGGCGTCGTTCACTCCCGGGATCAACGGCGCGATCAGGACGCCGGTACGAACCCCCGCGCGCTTGAGCTCGGCCACCGCCTCGATCCGCTTGCGCGGGTGCGGCGTGTGCGGCTCGGTGTCGCGCCA
>JBJMKM010000050.1:0-38879 GCA_045805825.1 Solirubrobacterales bacterium | reverse complement strand
TCACGAGCTCCATCGCGGCCTCGGCCTCCTTGCGGAAGTCCTTCAGCTTGATCTCGGGCTCGCCGCGCGCCTCGCGGTGGGCGTTGACGACCATCCGCAGGTACTTGGCCACGGTCACGCCCGGGACGGCGACCGGGTACTGGAACGCCATGAACAGCCCCGCGCGGGCCCGGTCCTCCGGCGCCTCGTCGGTGATCTCCTTGCCCTTGAAGTGGATATCGCCGGCGGTCACGTCGAGCGAGGGGTGACCCATGATCGCGTTCGCGAGGGTCGACTTGCCGGACCCGTTGGGGCCCATCAGCGCGTGGATCTTGCCTTTCGACACCTCGAGGTCGAGCCCCTTGAGGATCTCCTTGTCCTCGGCGCTTACGTGCAGGTTCGTGATCTCCAGATCGGCCATCTGTCTCCGTTGTCTCGGGGTTTGCAGGGAAGTTGCGCTATGCGGCTTGGCCGGCGACCGGCTCACGCGCCGCGTGCTGGTCGGCGAACTCCACCAGGTCCGCCAGGGTCGTCCCGGCGAGCGCCTTGGTGATGCCGCCGTGCACGCGGGTCCACAAAAGCTTGGTTGCGCACGCCCGGTCTCCATCGGCCTCGTGCGAACACAGCACGCGGCCTTCGCGCAGCTCGTTGAAGCATTCCATCGGTGCGATCGGCCCCTCGAGGGCCTGCACGACATCGAGCATCTCGATCTCCGACGGGGGACGCGCCAGGCGATAGCCGCCGTGCGCTCCGCGCACCGACGTCACCAGGCCGGCCTCGCGAAGCTTTGCGACGAGATGCTCGAGGTAGGAGAGCGGGAGCGTCTCCGACTCGGCGACCGCGCTCAGGGCGACCGGCCCGTCGCCGAGCTCCGAGTCGCCGGGGGCGCGGCGACCGAGCTCGACCATCAGCCGGACGCCGTATTCAGCCTTCGTTGAGAACAGCATCTCGCCCTAAATCCTACTCGACAGGTCGGATAAGCGGCCGGAGGCTATTCGCCGCGGACGCGGCGGATCGCGTCGCGAGTCACCCGGTAGGGGTTCACGACGACGGCCCCGTGGGCGACGGTCCGCAGAACTCGCCCCAGTGCGGACTCCCGGACCTCCCCGGGCGCGGGCAGGTCGATCAGGAGCTCCAGGTGCCCCGACTCGCTGCGGCGCGGTTTCGCGCCGGATGGCGCCTGGTGCTCGAACAGCTTGAGCGCCTCCGTGTTGTCCTCCATCACCAGTGCGACGAAGCGCGCGATCCCCTCGTCGCGGGCGCGCTCGACCAGCTGCTCGAGGAGCGCCGTGGCCACCCCACGGCCCTGCCAGGGATCGCCGACGACCACGGAGACCTCCGCCTCCTCGGGTTCGCCGATGCGAACGAACCGCGCGACGCCGATCAGATGGCCGGTCTCCGGATCGAGCGCCGCCAGGGCCTCGTGGTCGTGGTGGTCGATCTCGGTGAGGTAGGTGAGGTCACGCTCCGAGAGGCGATCGAGTGGGCGAAAGAACCGCCGGTAACGGCTGCGCTCCGACAGCCTCGCAAATCCCTGGTCGAGGAGGCGCTTGTCGGACGGACCGACCGGCCGGACGCCGATGCGCAGGCCTCCGTGCGTTACGAGCTCACGGGTCAGGGCTCGATCAGGCCCTTGCGGATCGCGTAGCGCACCAGCTCCACGCGGTCGCGCATGCCCAGCTTCTTCATCGCGTTGGAACGGTGGTTCTCGACGGTCTTCTCGGAGAGGTGGAGGATCTCGGCGATCTCGCGGTTCGTGTGCGCCTCGGCGACCAGCTTCACGACCTCCTGCTCGCGAGGCGTCAGCTCGTCCTCGCGGGACGATCCCTCGCCGAGGACGTCCTGGATCAGTGCTCGCTGTGCCTCCGGTGTCAGGAAGGGCTCGCCCCGCTCCACCGCGCGCACCGCGTCCAGTAGGTCCGAGTCCGCCTGCGCCTTCAGGACGTAGCCCGAGGCACCCGCCTTCAGCGCCTCGAACAGGTACCGCTCGTCGTCGTACATGGAGAGGATCAGGATCGATACGTCGGGCGCATGGGCGCGGATCTCGCGCGTTGCCTGAAGGCCCGTGAGCTTCGGCATCTTGACATCGAGGATCGCGAGGTCGGGCCGCTCCCGGATCGCCATGTCGCGCGCCTCGGCGCCGTCGGAGGCCTCGCCGACCACCTCGATGTCCGCCTGCTGCTCGAGCAGCATCCGCAGGCCCGACCGGACGATCCCGTGGTCGTCCGCGATCAGGATCTTCATCGTCCCGTTGGCTTCGGCGACGGAGACGTCTGATGTCCGTTGCGCTTCCATTCGGGGGGTCTATCGGCCTCTTCGAGCGGCACCGTTAGGCGAACCCGGGTGCCGGCCCCCAGCCGGGACTCGACCTGCATGTCGCCGCCCACCAGCAGCGCCCGCTCGCGCATTCCGGCGATGCCCAGCCCTCGAGCGGCCTGGTCGAAGGTGAACCCGGAGCCGTCGTCCTCGACAGCCAGCTCGACCCGATCCCCCGCACGCAGCAGCTTCACACGGACGTGGCTACCGCCGGAGTGCTGAATGGCGTTCGAGAGCGCCTCCTGCGCGACGCGATAGACGACCAGCTGGACGTCGGCCGGCAAGCCGGAAAAGTCACCATCCGAGTCGAAGCTCGTGGTGATCTTGCCGCGGCGGCCGAGCTCCTTCACGTGGCCCGAAAGCGCCGCCTTCAGCCCGAGGTCGTCGAGCGCCGTCGGGCGGAGCTGGCGAGCCAGCATCAGAAGCTCCTCCATCGCCTGGTTGGCGAGCGCCTTCGTCTCGGCGAGCTCGTGGGCGACCTCCACGGGCGCCTTGGCGCGGGCGGCCTCCAGGCGCAGGAGCAACGCCGTCAGGGACTGGTTCACCTCGTCGTGAAGGTCCCGGGCGACCCTCGCCCGCTCCTGCTCCTGCGCGGCCAGCGCCGTGCTCGAAGTGCGGCGCCGCTCAGCCTCGAGGCGCTCGAGCATCCGCCGGAAGGCGCGGTTGAGCCGGTCGACCTCCTCCGATGCGCCCGGTCCGTCCTGCGGAGCCAGGAGGTTCGCGCCGGGCCGCGCCAGGTCGACCCGCTCCATCTCCTCGACGAGCCGCTCCAGGGGGCGGAAGCGCCGCTGCAGCATCAGCACGTTGACGAGGATCATCAGCGCAACCGCGAGCGCGAGGATCAGCGCCAGCTGCGGATGCGCCGATACGTCCAGGCTCGGGTTTCCCGCGATCGCCAGGGCGACCACGGCGGCCACCATCAGCAGCAGATTGGCGACGAGCACCTGGGTGAGGAGGTTTTGGCGACGCATGTACTCCTAAGTATCGGACCCGCCGAGGCCGACCTCCCGTCTAGGGGCTGGCACCTAGACGATTGGGGGGTATTCCCTCACCAGAAATTGGCCATCCGTGTGCCACCATTGGACGAGCGTTCGAGTCCCACGCCAAGGAGTTCGCCCCTCGAATGACTACGACTCGCAAATCCAACTTCGTCGCAGGCCTTCGCACCGTCATTCTGATGGCCGCGCTCGGCGGGCTGCTCGTCGTCATCGGCTACGCGATCGGCGGCATCAAGATCGCGAGCGTCTTCCTCGTCATCGCGCTGATCATGAACCTCGTCGCCTACTGGTTCAGCGACAAGATCGCGATCGCCAGCGCGGGGGCGAAGCCCGTGTCGGAATCCGAGTCGCCGCGCCTGTACCAGATGGTTCGCGAGCTCACCACGCGGGCCGGGCTGCCGATGCCGCGGCTCTTCGTCATCCCGAGCGAGTCGGCGAATGCCTTCGCAACCGGCCGCAATCCAAAGCACAGCGCCGTGGCCGTGACGTCCGGAATCACGAAGCTCCTGTCCGAGGACGAGCTGCGGGGTGTGCTCTCGCACGAGCTCGCGCACGTGCGCAACCGCGACATCCTCACTCAGTCCATCGCCTCGGCGATCGGCGCCATGATCACCTGGATCGCCTACCTCTTCCTGTGGTTCGGCGGCGACGACGAGTCCCCGCTGGGGCTGATCGCCAACCTGGCGCTGTTCCTGCTGGCCCCCATCTCGGCGACCCTCATCCAGCTGGCGATCTCGCGCCAGCGCGAGTACTCCGCTGACGCCACGGGCGCCGAGATCTGCGGCAACCCCGAGTCCCTGGCCTCGGCGCTTCTGCGTCTCGAGCAGGGCGCTCAGGCAGTGCCGATGCAGGTCAACCAGGCGACCGAGCCGCTCTACATCGTCAAGCCGTTCTCGGGCGGCGGCATCGCCAGTCTCTTCTCGACGCACCCGCCGATAGAGGAGCGCGTGCGGCGCCTGCGGCAGATGCGTCCGACCCTGAGCTAGCTCGAGTCCGCGCCATCAAGGCGTGTGGCACGGCACTATCGGGCGCCGGGAGGGCAGGGATGCGTCTGCCCGAGTTGCTCCGCGAGATAGCAGTACGCCGGCTTGGGTTGCAGCGTGGGCGTCAGCACGCCGTAGACGCCGAAGCGGTTGCGGGGGATGCCCGTGTCGTTCAGCGCAAAGATGATGAACGAGCGGACGCTCGTCCCCTGGACGGCACGGTACATGCGGGCGAGTATCGGACCCTGCCGGTCGAGGGGCACGTTGAAGGTTCCGGCGCCGCTTGGAGTACCGCCGAGGCCCACCTCGGTTATCCAGATCGGCTTCGACCGGTCGCCGAAACGGGCGCTCACCGACCGCAGCTGATCGAGGTTCGCGGTCATGTTCGCGGTCCACGGTGGCCCGTCGGGGTATGGATGGGCCCCGATGCCATCGAACGCGTCCTGTCCGGCGATCTCATAGACGCGGGTCAGGAACTCGGCCGGGAGCATCTTGCCCGCGTTCACCGGGCTGTCGGGAGCGAGCCCGCCGGTGATGATCGGGCGTTCGAAATGCACCTGGCGTGCGGCCTCGTCCACCGCGCGCAACATTCGGGCGTACAGCGCCGGCTCCGGATGCGGTGCGAAGAAACGAGCCGAATTGGGTTCATTCCAGACCTCCAGTGCGCGCATCTGAGGCATGTGGGTCATCAAACCGCGAACGAATGCCCGCCACGCCGGGAGGTGCCGCGGCGCCGGGGGAAACGCGCACCCGCCCGCCGGGAGGCCGCACATGCCGGGCCGCTCCCACCCGGGGATGCGGGCCCAGGCCGGGGTGCCGTACGCGACCACGACCGGGCGGATGCCGTCGCGAAGGATCGCGTGGTAACGGCGCATCAGGGGCGCCCAGCGGAAGCGTGGCTCACCTCGGGCCGCAGCCTCCGCGGGCGGCAGCGGCTGGATCGTCCCCCAGGTGGTACCGAGACGGTCCACGTCGGCCCCCGCGCCCGCCGTGAGCGCGATCTGGGTGAGACCGGTGAACCGCTGGCTCCCACTCGGGCAGGGCTGGCTGTCCGGCACCGATCTGAGGGGATGCGCGTCTGCGGGAACCGGCAGATAGCAGAGGTCGGTCCATCCACTCCCGGTGAATCCCCAGGGCGGCGACGAGGGAGTATTGCGACTCGGGACGCGTACCTCGGGCTTTGGGGGTAAGGCCGGCAGGCTGACGCCGCCGCCGGTCAGCAGCACCACCAGGGCGACGGCGGCGCCGCATGCCAGCGCCGTTCCCACGACGATTGGCACTGCCCGTCGGAGCCATGTCGGCGCTTTTTCCGGGTCGCTGTCGGACGGTTGGCTGCTCGATGGGATAGTCACGGGGTTCGCCTGAGCCTTCCAGGACCGGCGGTAGCGTGAGCCACCGATGATGAGCTAGCATCGCGCTGTCGGACCTGCCGCGGTGCCATCAGGGGGACTCAAGTACGCGGTAGGCGCGGCCGAACAAAGTAGGCGGAGGGTGTCGCATGCACGGAGACGAGGTCGCAAACGACGAGGAGGCTCGCCGACTCATGAGTGCTGGTCCCAGTTCCACTGATCTCGCTCCGCGCGGCATGGATGGCTACCGGCGCGTGGTCCTGCTGATCGGCGTTGCGGCTGCCGCCGTTGCCCTTCTCGCAGGTTCGGCGCAGGCCAGGACGCCCAAGGTCTTCTTCGGCATCGATCAGGGTGGCTTTGTGACCGAGGCCGACTACCAGCTGATGCATACGATCAAGGTCAGGACGGTGCGGCTCACGATCAACTGGAGCAAGGTCGAACCGGACCCCGGGGTCTACCACTGGGACGGCGTCAATGCCGGGAACGTCGACGCCAAGGTTGCCGCGCTCGCGCGTAACGGCATCGCGCCCGCGTTCTCGGTCTACGGCGCACCTAAATGGGCGACCGGAAGCGGGAACTCGGCCGTCCCGCCGGTCGAGGGCGGCGCGCTCCAGGACTGGAAGACGTTTCTACAGAAGGCTGTCCAGCGCTACAAGGAAGGCGGCGGATACTGGCGGGCGCACCCGGAGCTCACCCCGAGGCCCGCGAAGTCATGGCAGATCTGGAACGAGCCGAACCTCCCCAAGTACTTCGCCAAGCCCGACTCCAATCCGGTGAGGTCGTACCCGCAAGCCCCGAAGGCGTACGGGAAGCTCGTCAAGGCCTCGGACCAGGCAATCCACGCGGCCGACCCGTACGCGAAGCTGGTCCTTGCGGGGATGACCGGACAGCCCAAGGGTGAATCACAGACTGCCGCGTCGTTCATCACGAAGGTCCTTCGGGTCAAGGGCGTCAAGCGGCACTTCGACGTGGCGGCCCTGCACCCGTACGGCCCCAGGATCAAGGACTACAAGTCGCGGATCTCGCAGTTTCGCAATGCCTTGAACAAGCATGGCGCCGAGAAGAAGCCGATCTGGCTGACGGAGGTCGGTTGGGGGTCCGGCAACAACGCTCAGCCACTGAACAAGGGCATGCGAGGTCAGGTGAGCATGCTGCAGAAGTCATTCAAGCTCACGCTCGAGAACCGCAAGAAGTGGAAGGTCGGCCGTCTTTACTGGTTCGATTGGCGCGACCCCGAACCGGGAACGCGTGCGCTCTGCACGTTCTGCCCATCGGCCGGCCTGTTGAAGCACGACGGGAGCCACAAGCCGTCCTACAACAGGTTCAAGCGCTTCAGCACGGCGCAGGGGCGCAGTGGACGGCACCACCGTCATCGGCACCACCACCATCACCACCGCCGGCGATAGCTGAGCGTCTCAGGTCGCGCCCGGGGACCTGCCGGCTCGGGCAAGCCGCTTGCGCTCGGCTCGCGGGACGTCTGTCTGACCCATGCGAACCGTGCGCAGTGGCCGCTGGCTGAAGTCGAAGGCGCGCCGGTAGCCGTACGCGGCAGCGTCGCGTCCGGTGAGGGCGGGGAGGTCGAAGGTGCGCTCGGTGAACGCGAGCATCGAAGCTACGGATGCCTCGTGGGAATCCACCTTGTGCGCCTTGACCCATGGGCTGACGATGACCATTGGCGTGCGGATGCCAAGTCCCGGCGGCGGCGGAACGTGGTCGTAGAAGCACCCGCAGTCGTCGTAGGTGATGAAGATCGCCGTCGAGCGCCAGTCCGGGCCGTGCTCGATGGCGCCCACGACCGTACCGATCCAGTTGTCGCCCAATGCCATCGATTCGGCGTTGTGCTGAGAGGTCTTCCACGTCGGGAGCACAACGCTGAAGTTGGGCAACCTGCCCTCTCGCGCATCCTTCAACACCGTGCTCTGCTGCACTTGGTGCCGCTGCTGCGACGTATACAGACATCCGGCAAACGTCGGACAGATCGACCAGCCGTAGCCGCTCTCGCCGGGCTTCGAGGCCGCGTAGAGCTTCCAGCCGAGTCCCTTGCGGTCGAGCTCGTCCATGAGCGTCGGGACGTGCTGGACCGGGGTCGGCCGGTAGGCCCCGCCGTATGGGAACCGGGTGGGATCGAGGCTGTAGTCGGGGACGCAGCTCGGCTCGCTCGTCATCGGGTCATCGGCCGACGCGCGCCACGAGGCGTCGAGCCGGGAATCGCAGCCCCAGCCCATGTGGTTCAGCGCCGAGCCGGTCGGGTACGGCGCCCGGTCGCCAAGGAACCCGTCGAGAGTCGCGGCGACGAGCTCGAGGTGTGCGCCCCAGGTCGGGACGCTATCCATCTGAAATGTGCGGTCCGACAGGGCGAAGTGGCTAGCGAGCCTGGTGAGGTTCGGGATCTGCCGGGGACTGAACTGAGTCAGGCAGCCGTGCCGATCATTCCGAGAGCACCCGGAGATTTGTGTCCACCCGTCCATGCGGCCCTCGTCGATCGCCTCCAGCTGGGCTTTGGTCGTGTGGCCCACCTGCGGCACGACGTCCGGCGACGTTCTCAGCGACACGCGCGACCCGTTGGGCAGCCTTTCCCGCGTCGCCCCATCGCAGCGGCCGGTCTGGACACACAGGCGTCCGAACACGTTGTCGAAGCTGTGGTTCTCCTGGTAGATGACGACCACATGCCGGATGTGCCCGTGGTGCGGGGGCATTGCGACGGCAGGCGCGGCGAGTGCTCCCGCAGGCGCGGCCACGAGCGCAGCCAGCGTGCCCAGTGCCCACGGTCGTCCTCGGTACATCCTCGCTGTATAACCACTCCGAGCCCGTCAAGTTGTGGGGGCGTAGAGGCCGGAGATCGCGGCTATACTTTTTGAAGTAAATCCGGATCGAGATTTAGGAGTATCGATGGCGACTGCGGCCGAAACGATCGAGGCGATCAAGCAGAGAATCGATCTCATCGCGAACACTGCGGCGCGGGCAGCGGTCGAGTCAGGCGCGAAGCTGATCGACGTGCGCGAGCCGCACGAGTGGGACGAGGCCCACCTCGAGGGCGCCGTCCACGTCCCGCAGGGTGAGCTGCTCGACCGGATCTCCGAGGTAGCGCCCGATCATTCGGAGCGGATCGTTCTGTACTGCCGCACCGACAATCGCTCCTCGCGCGCGGCCGACGCGCTCCAGGATCTCGGCTACGAAAACGTGTCCGTCATGCGCGGTGGCATCGTCGACTGGCAGGAAAACGGGCTTCCCGTGGTCGCGGCGCAGGGCATGACGTCCGAGCAGCGGATGCGCTACTCGCGGCACACCCTCCTGCCGGAGGTGGGCGTCGACGGGCAGATCAAGCTTTTGAACTCCAAGGTGCTCCTGATCGGAGCCGGCGGGCTCGGCGCCCCGTCCGCGTTCTATCTGGCCGCGGCCGGCGTCGGCACGATCGGGATCGTCGACGACGACGTCGTCGACGAGTCCAACCTTCAGCGCCAGATCATCCACACCACCGATCGGGTGGGGATGCCCAAGACGGCGTCTGCCAAGCTCTCGATCGAGGCGCTCAATCCGGACGTCGAGGTGATCGAGCACCGGACCCGCCTCGAGGCCGAGAACATCCTGGACATCATCTCCGACTACGACATCATCGTCGACGGCGCTGACAACTTCCCGACCCGCTACCTGCTGAACGACGCGTCGGTGCGGCTGCGCAAGCCGGTCGTCTCAGCATCGATCCTGGCGTTCGACGGCCAGATCTCCACGTTTGTGCCCTACGAGGGGCCGTGCTACCGCTGCCTCTATCCGGTGCCGCCGCCACCCGAGATGGCGCCCAGCTGCGGCGCCGCCGGTGTCCTGGGCGTGATGGCCGGTGTGATGGGGCTGCTGCAGGCCAACGAGGTGATCAAGCTGGGTGCCGGGATCGGCGAGCCGCTCATCGGCCGGCTGCTGCTCTATGACTCGCTCGGTACTCGCTTCACCGAGCTCAAGGTCAAGCGCGATCCGGACTGCCCGATCTGCGGCGACCACGCTGCTGAGATCCCCGAGTCGGAGATGGGCAAGTTCCCCGACTACGAGGCATTCTGCGCGGGCGAGCCCGTGCTGCGCGCCTAGCGGCGTTGCAGCCTCCCACCGCTTAGGATTCGCGACCGATGCCGACCGTGAAGATCCCTCCAGTGCTGCGCTCCCAGACCGGGGGGGAACCTGAGCTCGATACCCCCGGCACGACCGTCGGCGACGTTCTGCGCTCGCTCGCCGAGGCACACCCTGGCACCCGCCCGCAGCTCTTCTCCGACGGCGGCGATTTGAACCGCTACGTCAACGTGTACTTGAACGACGAGGACGTGCGCGTTCTCGACGGGCTCGATACGACCGTGTCTGACTCCGACACCGTCGTGATCCTGCCGGCGATGGCCGGCGGCCAGGGCGTCTAGGTAAATCTCTTAAACGCGCGCCATGCGGGCTTCTTGTCGAAGTTCGACTTCAGCAGGCCCGACGTCCCGCAGAAGCTGCAGCGCGGGTTTCCGTGCTCTGGGTCGCGAAGCTCGAACCAGTAGGCCCGGTCAAGCCCATATTTGTTTCGGCGCTGGTATAGAACGCTCAGCGCCTTCGTCAGCATTCTCTTCTGTCCCTGGGGTCCCAGGTTGAAGCCGTACTTGTCAGGGTGTCCCGATCCCCACCCGATCTCGGTCACCCAGACCGGAGTGCCGCCATCGTGGTGCTTCTTCATGACCTCACGGTAGTTGCGAAGCCACTTCTTCATGTAATGGGGCGTGGTCGCGTAGGGGTGGATGGCGGCGACCTCGAACTGGTTCTTGATGCCGCGCTTGTGGTACAGCCTCGAGAGGAAGCCCCAGGCGTCCATGCTCCCGCTCGGCTCGCCGTTGCCGACGAGTCCGCCGAGGACCACCGACGAGCTCGAGTCCCCGCGCTTGACTGCGGCGTGGGTCAGTTGCAGAAGCTCGGCATACGCGTTGATGCGGCGGCTCTTGTCGGCGTCGGTAACCGGACCGCGGTCGTCGGTCGCGAAGTAGTGCTGCAGGTTCTCCTCGTTCCAGGCCTGCCAGTCCGTGATCGGCTTGGGTGCCTTGCCGGGGTGCTGGACCAGATACGAGGTGGTCCAGTATGTGCCGCCCGGCCCATACCGGTTGACGGCGGCGGTGACGAAGTTGGACCAGCCCTGACGGGAGGCGTCCGAGGAGAGGGGTGGGCTCGTGCCCCCTAGGGGCTCGGCCCAGTGGGGCGAGCCGAACAGCACCGGAAGCACCTTGATCCCGTGCGCGGCCATGTCGCCGATTCGTTGGTCGTACTCGGTCCAGTTGTAGGAGCCCTGGCGAGGCTCAACGGTTGACCACCGCACCGCGGTACGGGCGTGCTGGATGTTCCCCTGATCCATTGCACGTATGTCCCTCTCCTGCCGGGGCTGCGGCTGGTAGTAGACGCCATAGAAGCTCGGATGCGAGGTGCCGGCCGCGGCCGGCTGGGCGCCGGCCACGAGCAGCGCGGCGAAAGCCACGAAGGCCATCAGTCCCACCGACCGTCGCGCGTACATCAGTCCGCCTGAGAGTGACGAGGTCTCAGCTCGCGGTCCGGCGGCGCCGGTTGCGGAGGACTACCGCGAACGCGAACGCGCTGGCCAGCGCCACAAGGCCGATGATGAAGAACGGAACCCAGCTATCGCCTGCGGAATCCGCGGCGATCTGCGGCACGGAGTGGGAGCTGGTGGGCTGTCCACTCGTGAGGTTTGCCTCGGGTGCGGCCTTCGGGTCGCTCTTGTGATTTGCCCCCTGCTTGTGCTCTGAGTCGTTCTTACCGGAGCTACCGGAGGTATCGCCTGCCGTATCCGTGGAGGTCGAGTCCGCCGAACTCGTGTCGGAGCTGGGCGCGACGGGGATCACGGTGCTATCGCTCGACGGGGCGGTACCCGTCGGGCTCGATCCGCTATCTCCGCCCGAGCTCGGGATCGGGGTCCCATATTGATCGCCCGCCGGCGATTGGGCGCCCGCCACGGGCGCGACCACGAGTGCGATGACCACTGCGCAGACGCATGTGACGGCAAAGCGCGGCATGCGCAAATCCCTAAACTGCCCGCCTTCTATCAAGAGCTCCTCCTTCAGGTAAGTCCCAGCCTTAGCTCAGAGGGGCATCATAACTGACGCCGGCAACCCGCTGGCCAGGCAGGAGCATGAGGATCGAACCTCCGCAGACGAGCAACGGATTGGGATCGCCGGTGCGAGCATCCGTCCCCGCGGCGCTCGCGTCGCGACGCCTCCCTTTCGCCCTGCTCGGCGTAGCGATGGCCGCCTCGGCGGCCCTGATCTGGGTCTGGGGCCGAGGGCTCACGCTGTTCGACGACGAGTGGGGCTACGCACTTCGGATCGCGACCGAGCCGGCATCCACGTACCTCATCAACCCGCCAGCCGGCAAGCACCTCATCGCGGTGCCGCTGCTCTTCTACAAGGCCGCCTTCGAGCTGTGGGGCATCTCTTCGGACGCGCCCTACCAGGTGGCACACATAGTGCTCCTGCTGCTCTGTGCGGGCTTGTTCTTCGTGCTCGCGCGGCGCCGTGTCGGCGACCTGCTCGCGGTCATGGCGACCTCGATCCTGCTGTTCCTCGGGCCCGCTCGGGAGGTCGTGGCTACGCCGCTTCGGATCCCCTCGCTCATCTCGGCCGCGGCCGGGCTCGGGATGCTCCTGCTTCTCGAGCGTCGGGATCTGAGGGGGGACATCGGCGCGTGCCTCCTGCTCGGGGTCAGCCTGGCGTCCCTCAGCACCGGCTATCCGTTTGCCGCGGCCGCAGCCGTGCTGGTTTTGGCCCGGTCCTCGCCGGAGCGCTGGCGCCGCGCATGGGTGTTCGCCATCCCGGTGGCCCTGTACCTCGCGTGGTGGCTGCTCGAGTTCGACATCGGCCCCGACGCCCAGCCGCTCGGCCGGACGCTGATCGACCTCCCCGTGTACCTCGGTAAGTCGCTCGCTGTGAGCGTCCTGTCGGTAACCGGTCTCGTGCTGACGAATTCGACCGGCGAGCTCTTCCTGCCGGTCGCCTTCTACGTGGTTCTCGGTGCGGCCCTGCTTGCGCTCCTTGCCTGGGCCGTAGTCGCACGCTCGCGGCGGCCAGCGCCGCTCTCGCCGTTCATCGTCTCGATGGCTGCCGCGCTGCTCGTATTCTGGACGGCGACGGCGTTCGCGCCGGGCCCGGAGCGCGTGCCCTGGGCATCGCGCTATCTGTATCTCGACGCCGTGCTCCTCCTGCTCCTCGTGTGCGAGCTGGCGCGCGGGCTCGATGTTCCCCGTCGGCTCACCCGGACCGGATGGGCGGTGATCAGCATCGCCTTCGTCATCTCGATCGCAGGGAATGTTCGTGAGCTGCGTCACGAGATGGGCCAGCTCGTCGAGGATTCGGATTACATCCGGGCAGGACTGACCTCGCTGCAGATTGCCGGAGACAACGTCGCGCCCACGTTCCGGTTGGACACGGCCCTGTCCCCTGTCTCCCCGAGGCGGACCAGCCTGCTCGGCGCCCACCTCGACGACAACGGGCTCCCGCTGGGTCACCTCACCGCCTACGGCTACCGCAGCGTCTTCGACAAGTACGGCTCTCCCGCGTACTCGCCCGCTGAGCTGCCATCGAAATCGCCCGAGCTCAGGCGGGCCGCGGACACCGTGCTGGTACGCGCGTTGCTGCTACGGCTCCACCCGATTGAGACGTCGGTGCGCGGGACCGCTCCCGCCCCCAAGCCGCTCGTGCCCGATCGAAGCGCTTGGCGCACAGAGCGCTCGGGCTGCGTGAAGCTGCCACCATCCTCGACCACTTCGAGCGCGATGGTCCAGATTGCGACGGCCGGTGCCGCGATCGAGGCCGGCTCCGGGCCGGTGACGGTCACCGTCGGGCGCTTCGCGGACGGCACGCCCGTCCAGCTTGGCACGGTGCCGGCAAATGCCTCCTCTGCGCTCCTCGTTCCCGCTGATGCCCCCGGCCAGGCATCGCCCGTGAGGTGGCGGATCGGACTCGGGGACGCGAACGGTGCGACGGTCTGCAGCCTTGGGGGAGCGCGGCCGTGACGCGGATCTCCGAGGGCGCATTGATTGCGGTGGTCGTTGCGGCCGCGTATGCCGCACTCTCCTACGCCAGCGGCGGCTACTCGAGCGAGCTGATCGCCGCCACGACACTGGCGATCTGGTGGGTCGTCATCCTCGCCCTCCTCACCCGGGTATGGCCGGGCAGAGCCATCCCTCGGTCAGCCGTAGCGGCGGGAATCAGTCTGGCGGCCTTCGGCGCATTCACCGCGCTCTCAATGATCTGGGCACCGTCGCCCGGACTCTCATTCACGGAGCTCGTTCGGGTGGCGGGCTACCTCGGCTTGTTCGTGCTGATCGTGATCGCGTCGGGTCGCACCGGCCCGCGGCCATGGTTGATCGGGCTGGCTTTGGGGCTCGTTGTCGTCGCCCTCGGCGGCCTGGCGAGCCGCTTCGATCCCTCGCTCTTCGGCGGTGCCGATCGGGACATCTTTGCGTTCATCCCCTTTTCCCACGGCCGTCTCAGCTATCCCGTCGGTTATTGGAACGGACTCGGCGCCTGTCTTGCGCTCGGTCTTGTTCTCCTCGGTTGGCTGAGCGCGGAGGCGCCGACGCGTCTCACGCGCGCGCTGGCCACCGCGGCGCTTCCGGCATTTGGGCTCGCGATGTACCTCACCTCATCCCGAGGCGGCGTCGCTGCTGCCGTGGTCGGGGGCATCGCGCTGCTCGCGATGAGCCGCACATGGGCGCAGCAGCTCGGGAGCTATCTCATCGGGGGGGTCGGAGCGGCGGTGCTGGCCGTGATCGCATCGCAGGAGAACGACTTCACCAACGCTCTCACGACCCACACCGCCTACGTTCAGGGGCGCGAGATGGCAGCGGCAACCGTCGCCTCCATCGTGATCGTGGGGATCGCGAGGTACCTGGTTGACCGGCCGCTCAGCTCGGTTCAGCTCTCGGCGAAGGTCGTTCGCGGCGGCATCGCGGCCGTGGTTGCGATCGGATTGGTTGTCCTGGTGGCCTCGAATCCAGTCGATCGGATACGCGAGTTCTCCAACTCCAACGATGTGGGGTCGGGACCGAGCCTCGGCGCGCAGCACTTCACCGCTGCCTCGGGCTCGGGCCGGTACCAGTTCTGGGGCCAGGCGGTCGATGCCTTCGAGAGCAGGCCCGTGTACGGGATCGGGGCGGGCAACTATCAGCTCTGGTGGAACTCGCACGCGCCGATCAACGTTCAAACGCTCGACGCGCATTCGCTCTATCTCCAGACGCTCGCGGAACTCGGGGTGGTTGGGCTACTGCTGCTTTTGGCCTTTCTCGGGTGCGTGTTGGTGGCCGGCTTCCGGCGGACCCTCGCGTTCCGCCACGCCGGCAGGTGGGGCGACGCGCTGGCCGCGGCACTGGCTCTCTTCCTGGCCGGCCTCGCGTCGGCGGCTCTGGATTGGACATGGCAGCTTCCCGCCGCGTTCGCACCCGTGATCCTCGCGGCTGCGCTGCTGACCGGGCCCGCGAGCGTTCCCCAAGCGGCCATCGAGCCTGGCGTCGCGGCGCGTAGGGCGGCCTGGCGTTGGGTCCCGGGGCGAATTCTTGGCGGCAGGCAGTACGGCCTGGGGGTCGCCACGCTCATCTGCGCATGGGCGGCGGTTTGGATTGCGGGCGATCAGCTCGTAGCGAAGGTCCAGCTCGACAACAGCCATAGCGCAGCGGCGGGGGATGACTTCGGGTCGGCGACCCAGGACGCTCGGGATGCTGCAGCGATCCAGCCGTGGGCATCGGAGCCTCAGGTCCAGCTTGCGCTTGTGGCCAAGGATGCGGGTGATCTGGAGGCGGCTCGCATCGCGGCCGCCAAGGCCATCCAGCGTGCGCCCCAGGACTGGCGACCTTGGCTCGTTTCAGCCGAGGTGGAGGCGGCGCTGGGCAATCGCGGCGCGGCCTCGCGGTATCTCACCCGGGCCAACCAGCTGAGCCCGGGCACATTGCCTGTGAATTTGCAGTCCAGCGAGCGGTAGTAACGCCGTTCTGCTGTGTTACAGGGTGAGGAAATATGATGTTCAGGAGCGGGCGCAATGCCTGAGGCCAATTTGGGTTGGGGACCGGAGAATTCGATGGCGGGGGAAGTGAGCCGTCAGTTGGCGCCGATGGGTGCCGCCAGCGTGGGACTCGAGGATCGCTCGAGGCCCGACGTCGTGGCGGAGCCCGAGCAGCCCCGAGTGGCGGAGGCACCTCGTGAGGATGCTCCGCCCCGTCCCCACTTCTGGCGCGACTCGCTGCGCCGTCGCATGCTCGCCACGGCCGATGTGATGGCCGTCGCCACGGCAACTCTCGCGCTCGCCTCCACCACCGCCGAGGCGGTCTGGTCGCTCGCCTTGCTCCCCGCCTGGGTGGTCCTCGCGAAGCTCTTCGGCCTCTACGACCGCGACCAGATGGTGATCAGGCATCTGACGTTCGACGAGCTGCCCCGCATCGCGGCATGGGCCGCCGCCGGCACGGCCGGGCTGGGCGCGCTCCTCTATGTCGTCCCGGTCCCGCCCTTCACCGTGGCGCACGCGACCGTCATCTGGTTCGCCGTGATGACAGTCGCGGCTTTCCTGCGCGGCGGAACGCGCGGGCTCTGGCGGCGGATCACCGAACCGGAACGCACGTGCGTCGTCGGGACCGGTGAGCTTGCGAACGCCGCACGCCGCAAGATCGAGCTGTTCGACGACATGCACCTCAAGCTGGTCGAGGTGGGCGAGGCGTTGCCGCACCGCGGCGAGAACGGAGACGCGAAGGCCCTCGTTCGGCTCGTGGACCGCATCATCGTTGCGACCGAGCAGATCGACACGGACTGGATTGGACAGCTTGCCGCAGCGTGCCGCTCGCACGGAGTGAAGCTGAGCGTCGTCTCACCGCTCCGCGGGCGCGCCGGCGCCGTGCCGCGGCTCTCCGAAGTTGCCGATCTCCCGGTGCTGGAGTACGACACGAGGGGAGTCTCGCGATCCACGATGCTCATCAAGCGGGTGTTCGACGTCCTGGGCGCGTCGCTGCTGCTGATCCTCACTGCGCCGCTGCTTCCGATCATCGCCCTCGCGATCAAGCTCGACAGCCGTGGGCCGCTCTTCTTCGTACAGACCCGCGCCGGACTCGGCGGGATTCCGTTCCGCGTCTACAAGTTCCGGACGATGAAGAACGGCGCCGACCGGATGCTGGAGGATCTGATCCAGCTCGACGCTCTGCCGGAGCCGGTCTTCAAGTTTCAGCGCGATCCGCGTGTCACGCGCGTCGGCCGGATTCTTCGCCGGCTGAGCCTCGACGAGCTGCCGCAGCTCGCGAACGTGCTGAAGGGAGACATGAGCATCGTCGGGCCGCGGCCCGAGCAGATCGAGCTGGTGCGGCGCTACCGCCCCGAGCACCGATTCCGCCTCGCCGTGAAGCCCGGGATGACCGGGTCGATGCAGGTCTTCGGTCGCGGCGCGCTGACCTTTTCGGAGCGGCTCGCCGTCGAGCTCGACTACGTCGAGAACCTCTCGCTGAGCCGGGACATCAGGATCCTGTTCCAGACGCTCCCGGCTATCTTCCGCGGCACCGGTGCCTACTGAGACACGACGCGTCGCGCGCTCGGCGTCCGTGATCGTGCCGACCGTAAATGGCGCGGACCGCCTGCGCCAGCTCCTCGACAGCCTGGATCGGCAGACGGCGGACCACGAGGTCATCGTGATCGACAACGGCTCGCCGGGCGCCGCCGCCTCCGAGGCCTGCGAGGCGCATGCGAAGGCGCGGGCGATTCGACTGCAGCGCAACGTGGGCTTCGGGCGGGCTATGAACCTGGGCGTGGCTGAAGCGCGAGGGGAAGCGATCGTGATGGTCAACGACGACTGCACCTGTGACCCGGAGTTCGTGGAGCGGATCACGGAGGCACTCGATCCTGAGCACGGAATCGTGATGGCGGCGGGCGTGATGCGCGACCGCGATGAGCCGTCGATGATCGAGGCCGCCGGCATGGAGCTGGACGCGACCCTCTTCTGCACCGACTACCTCTACGGCGAGCCGTTGGATCGCCTGGACAGCGGGATGAGGGCGGACGACCCGATCGGCCCATGCGGGGCGGCGGCGGCGTTCGACAGAGCGGCCTTTCTTTCCGTCGGCGGATTCGACGAACGACTCTTCGCCTACTGGGAGGACGTCGATTTGGTCCTGCGCCTGCGAAGAGCGGGAGGGAGGTGCGCTCTGGTCCGCGGAGCCCGGGGCACACACGGTCACTCGTCGACGCTTGGACCGGGATCGCCGCAGAAGAACTATCTCGCCGGGTTCGGGCGCGCCTACGTCCTTCGCAAGTGGAGGGTGATCAGCTGGCGCCGCCTGCCCGGGCTTTTAGCCCGGGAGCTCGGCGTGTGCGTGGCGCAGGCGATCGTCGATCGCAATCTCGCCGGCGTTCGGGGCCGCGTCCGCGGCTTTCTCGCGGCTCGTCCAACTGAGTCGTATCCGGCGGAGCTCTTGCAGGCGAGAGGGGCCGGCACCCTCGCCGCGCTTCGCCGGCGGGCGGCGCGTCGCACCCGCGTCCGCCGTCATCGCAGCGCGCCGGCGCGGTGACGTCGACCCGGCTCGACGCGCGCCTAGATACCCCGCTCCTGGATCCGATCGCGGTGGGAGGTGGTACGGCGCTGTTCCTCAAGGGCACCTGTGCGGTCTCGGACGGCCGCCGCATCGCGCGCCTGAGCGTCGTTCTCGACGGCACGCTTCATGCGGTGATGGGCCACGGAGTCTCGGCGCGCCGGGCCGGCGGCGGGGGGGAGATGTGGTGGGGGATTGTGCCCCTGGCGCCAGTAACCGAGCCGGCCGAGCGCGGGCTGTCGCTTCACGCGGAGTTCGCCGATGGCGGGAGCGCCAGCGTCGAGCTCGGCACGATGCGCCTGGAGCCAGCACTCGGAATCGAGCAGGTGGCGGCTCCCGCGGAGGCCGAGGCAGCGAGCCGGCCGCTGATCGCCGTCTGCATGGCCACCTTCGAGCCGCCACTCGAGCTCTTCGCCCGGCAGATCGAGTCGATCCGCGCGCAGACGTATCCGAACTGGATCTGCGTGATCAGCGACGACTGCTCGTCGCCGGACCGCCTGGCCGAAGTGCGCCGGGTCCTCGGCGAGGACAAGCGTCTCGTCCTCGTTCCCTCCGACCGCCGGCTCGGCTTCTACAAGAACTTCGAGCGCGCCCTCGCGCTTGCTCCCGCGGAGGCCCGGTACATCGGCCTGGCCGACCAGGACGACCGTTGGCATCCGGACAAGCTCGAGGTCCTCGCCGAGGAGCTCGACGCGGGCGCCCTCCTCGCCTATAGCGACACGCGTGTGATCGACGAGGAGGGGCGCGAGCTGTCGGACACCTACTGGCGCTACCGGAGCAACAACCACACGGACCTTACGTCGCTACTGATCACCAACTCGATCACCGGCGCTGCCGCGCTTTTTCGGCGGGAGCTCGCCGAGGCGGCGTTGCCGTTTCCGCCGCCGCATGGGGACATCTTCCACGACCACTGGCTGGCGCTGGTCGCGATGGTCACGGGAGACATCCGCTACGTGGACCGACCCCTGTACGACTACGTCCAGCACTCTGGGGCCGCCATCGGATTCGTGAACGCGAACGCCGGGCGGGGGCGATGGGGCGGCCGGCTCGGCGACATGGCGATGCGCATGGCGCGGCTCGGCTACAGGCTAATTCGTCCCGTCGGCCAGGCCAGGTATTTCGACAACTACTGCCGGCTCGTGCTCGAGGCGCGGACCCTCGAGATCCGCTTCGGCTCTTCCCTCACAGCCCAGCATAGGAGGGGGCTCGCCCGCATTCTGAGCGGTGACCGCTCGGCCGAGGGCGCGGGCTGGCTCGCCTACCGGGCCCTGCGACCGTTGACGGGCCGCGACGAGACCATGGGCATGGAGCGCGGACTGCTCGCGGGCATTATTTGGGCGCGCATGGCGCGCATGCGAGCCCGGATCAGCCAGTGGGGCGAGCGGCCTCGAAGCTGAGCGCGGGGTCGCTCGCCGCTACCGTCCCTTCGATGGAAAGGCGACTGGGATCACTCCGGCGCAGCGACGCCGTTCGCAAGCTCCTCTTCGCCAGAGACCGAGCCCCACGGCGCTCCAGGAAGCTCCGTCGCGCCGCGGCCAGCTATCCGATGCGAGACTCGCTCGTGCCCGTCCTGGTCGACTACTACAGCCGCGACGGCAGCACGCTGATGATGCGGCTGTTGCGCTCCTCGCCGCAGATCGCGGTCGGCGGCGTCTACCCGTTCGAGCAGAAGCTCTTCCAGTACCTCTGGCGCTGGTCGCGGTTGCTGACCCGCCCCGAGTGGGACCGCCATGCGTGGGCCCCCAAGAACCTGGGATCCATGGTCCAGGAGCGTCACGAGTCGCTGATGGGGCCGCCCCCGTGGCGGCAGCGAGACCTGATCGAGGCTGCCGACCCGGATGGCCCCTCGATGTCGAAGCGGATGTTCGAATACGCATGGCGCGAGTTCTCGCAGCGAGCGGCCACGGCTACGCGCGTGTCGCACCAGGATCCCCGGGCCGACGTCCGCTACTACGCCGAGAAGCACATGAACACGTGGCTCGTCGACCGCGCCGAGCTGCCGCCGCTGAAGCTCGTCGCGCTGCTCCGCGAGCCGCGCGACACCTATGCCTCGCTCCTTGCCTTCCAGGCGTCAAAGAACGCCGATATGGGGCAGCACCACGCGGCGGACGAGGCCGAGTACCTCGGTCAGTTCATCGACCGCCAGCGGCAGCGGCTCGGTTGGATCGCAGGGCTCGGTGACGACGAGGAGACGGCGATCATCCGCTACGAGGAACTGGTTCGCGACCTGCCGGCGGTCGCGGGCCGGCTCGGCGAATGGCTCGACGTCACGCTTGATGCCGCGGAGGTCGCAGCCGACCGGCGGCTGGGGTGGGTTCACCGGACGGCGCCGAGCGCCGATGAGTCAATGGGAAGGTGGCGGAGGGATCTGCGCCCGGAGGTGGCCGAGAGGATCGCCGCTGAGCTACGGCCGGAGCTCAGTGCGCTCGGCTTCGACTCTTGACGTCCGGGGAGCAAGCTTGTCCACGACCCGGCGGCCGGCCGGGCGGACCCGCCGCGGCGCGACCCGCCGCAGCGCGGTGCGCCACCGGGGTTCCGGTGGCGTCGGCTCGGCGGCCTTCTGCCGCGCGAGCATCTCGGACAGCCGCTTCTGGCGCTTTTCGAGATTCGTCAGCCGCTGGCGCATGCGCGCGTTCATCTCGGACTCCGTCTCCGGCATCCGGGACGACACCTGGCGCGCCAGGGTGTCGTGGATGAAGAACCGGCCCTCGGCCTTGTTCACGCCGCCCATCGCGAACGCCGCGCAGATGTACGCGTTGCGGTAGGCCTCGTCGCGAACGGCCACCAGCTCGTCGCTGACATCGTCGGCCGCGTAGATCTTTTCCAGCATCCGCGTCTGCTCGCGAGCCGCCTCCAGGCCTGGCGCGTAGTTCGCCGAGCCGGGATGGTTGCGCCAGCAGGCGAGCACGTCGGGATGGCGCAGGAAGGGGCCGACGGAGTACGCCCGTACGCACCAGTCGAAGTCCGCGAGGTAGATGAAGCTGGGGTCCCAGCCGCCGACCCGCTCGATCACCTTCCGCCTGTAGATCGCCCCGACGTTGACGATGCAGTTGTGCAGCCTCACCGCCTCGGCCACCGTGTATTCGGGCGGCATCATGTCGGCGATCGTCTCGCCCTCTTCGTCGATGATCCGGTAGGCCGGATAGGCGAGAGCTGCCTCGGGGTTGTCCACCAGGAGCGCCGCGAGCTTCGCGATCGCGCCGGGTAGGAGGAGATCGTCGGAGTTGAGGTAGCCGACCAGCTCGCCGCGGGCCATCTCGAAACCGCGGTTGATGGTCTTGGCCTGGCCGATGTTCTCGTGGCGTTCCCACCGCATCCGCTCTGGGTTGGCGGCGGCGTAGCGCTCCAGGACCTCCGGAGTCTGATCGGTGGAGCCATCGTCGAGGACGAGACACTCGAGATTCGGATAGTCCTGGCCGATGATGCTGTCGAGCGTCGCCTCGAGCAATCCGCCGGCGCGGTTGTAGGCGGGCACGATGATCGTGACGAGAGGCTCGCGCTCCGTTTCCTTCGTCATCCCGGCCCTGCCTGACTGATCTGCGTCCTTCATCGGCGGTTCACGATGGTATCCCGTGCTGAAACCCCGGCCGGACGACGGAGTTGCGGCCGGTGGCGGTCCCGAGCACGATGCGGGCGACGGTCGGGCTGACCGCGTTGACCATGTACTCGCGCGGCGGAATCCAGCTGGGCTCGCTGGAGAGGGCGGTCAGCACTCCGCGGCGGATCCCTTCCCGCTCGACCCCCGCGATCAGGTTGCTGCCGCACTCCACGGTCTCAGGCCGCTCCGTGGTGTCCCGCACGGTGACGGCGGGCACGCCGAGGATGCAGCACTCCTCCTGGACCGTCCCGCTGTCGGTGAGGACGCAGCGCGCGTGGCGCTCCAGCTTCAGGAAGTCGAAGAACCCGAGGGGAGGACTGACGATCACGCCCTCGCCCTCGAGCTCCACGCCGAAGGACTCGAGCTTCGCCTTGGTTCGCGGATGGATGCTGCAGACGAGCGGCAGCCCAAGGTCCTTGGCGATCCCGGTCACGCCGGCGACCAGCGAGGTCAGCCGGTCCTCCAAGTCCACGGTCTCCTGCCGGTGCGCCGTGAGCAGCAGGTATCCATCGCGCTCCACGCCCAGGCGGTCGATCGCGTCGGAGTCGTCGATCGCGTCGGCGTGGCGGTCCATGACTTCCTTGATGGGGTTGCCGGTTACGTAGATGGACTGGGACGGGATTCCCTCGGCGAGGAGGTTGCCGCGGCTGCGCTCCGTGTAGGGCATCAGGACGTCGCTCGAGTGGTCGATCAGGCGGCGGTTCACCTCCTCGGGCACCCGGTCGTCGAAGCAGCGGTTGCCGGCCTCCATGTGGAACACCTGGATGCCCATTCGCTTGGCGACGAACGCAGATAGGCCGCTGTCGGTGTCGCCGAGGACCAGCAGGCGGTCGGGGCGCTCCTCGGAGAGCACCTCGCCCATGCGCGAGATGATCGTTCCCACTCGATCGGCGAAGCTGCCGCCCGCGATCCCCAGGTAGCGGTCAGGTGCGCGCACACCCAGCTGCTCGAAGAAGACATCCGAGAGCGTGGGGTCGGAGTTCTGGCCCGTGTGGACGAGCACGTGCTCGCAGAGGCCGTCGAGCAGCTCGATCAGCGGGCTCAGACGGATGATCTCGGGCCGGGTCCCGAGGACGGTGAGGACCTTCACGCCGCGAATACGGGCGCGTCGTCCAGCATCAGTTTGTTCTCGCGTAGGAGATCAAGCACAGCGGGCGGATCCAGGGTCTCGTCGGCCGAGCTGTACTCGGGCCCACCGAATGGATCGGCGTCGCCCGGCTCGGATCGAAGCTCCGGCAGGAGCGGCATGATCACCATGTTGCGACCGCGCGCATACGTGCGCGGCGACTCCTCCTCGGAGACGAGGATCTCGTGGATCTTCTCGCCCGGCCGGATGCCGATCCACTCGATCTCGATCGGGCGGTCGCCGATCAGGGCGTCCGCCATGTCGCGGATCAGCGCCGACGGAAGCCTCGGGATGTACGTCTCGCCCGCGTTGCCCTCCTCGAGCGCGTCGAAGACCGTGTCGACTGCGCGGTCGAGACTGAGGAGGAACCGCGTCATGTCGGGGCTCGTCATCGTGACAGGCCCGCCGTTGCGGATCTGCTCGTGGAACAGGGGGACCACCGAGCCCCTGGATGCGAGCACATTCCCGTACCGGGCGGTCAGGAATCGCGTGTTTGAACACTCGATGTTCGCCCGGTTCAGGACCCGCTCCTGCACCGCCTTCGTCATTCCCATCACGTTCACGGGCTTGCATGCCTTGTCGGTGGAGACGCCGATCACGGTGTCCACGCCGAGCTCGTGGTCCCGAATCGCGCGAACGATGTTCTCCGCGCCGACGATGTTGGTCTTCACCGCCTCGAAGGGGTTGTACTCGCAGACCGGGACCTGCTTCATGGCCGCAGCGTGGAAGACGACGTCGCGCCCGCGCAGGAGGGAGACGACCGAAGTCGGATCGCGGATGTCCCCGACCTGGAAGTGGAGGCGGGAGTGGCGCTCTTCCTCGTAGACGATCTCGTCGGTGGCGACCCGGCGGTGCTGGAAGTCGAGCCGCATCTGGTGTTGGGTCGCCTCGCTGCGCGAGAACACCACGACTTCGGCGGGGACGCCGACCTCCCCCTCGAGGAGGCGCCGGACGATCACCTTCCCGAACGAACCCGTTCCTCCCGTGACGACCACTCGCTTGTCGGTGAGCAAATCCGCTCGCTTATCGGTGAGCAAGTTCCCTCCTGATCTCGTCATACGGTGTCTCGTCGGCCGCCAGCCCGTCGATCATGTCGTCCCAGCCTCGAGGCGGGCGGCCAGTTGTACTGCTCAACCGGCTTGAGTCTAGAGAGCGGTCAATGACCACATCCGGGTCCGGGATGACGTCGATCCCGAGTTGCAGGGCCTCGTTGAGCTTGGCGAGAAGCGAGAGCTTGTCGATTGGCTCCGCGGCGAGGTGCCAGACGCCATCGAGCTCAGCATGCTCCTCGATGAGGAAGGCCAGCTCGGCTGCGAGGGCCTCCGTCGTGAACCCGCTGAACACCGCGCGACTGAAGCCGCGGACACTTCCTCCACGATTCGAGATCAGCCATTCCAAGAGCCCCAGGGTTCCCTTCAGCTCGCGGCCGATCAGCGAGGTACGGAGCGTCAGCAGGCCTTCCCCGGAGACCTCGCCCAAGAGCTTCGAGCGCCCGTAGATGTCCGTCGCATCGGGGACGTCGTCCTCGCTGTAGCTGCCGCGCTTGCCGCTGAACACGCAATCGGTCGAGATGTGGACCATACGCGCCGAGTGGTTGCGGCAGACGGCGGCGAGCTCATGTGGGAACAGCGAGTTGATGCGGATCGCCGGGACCGCCTGCTGGCCGGCCTCGGCCTGCTTGACGGCGCCGATGCAGTTGACGACGACCTCGGGTTTCGCCTTCTCGAACGCGGGGCGAAGGCTCTCGGGGTCCTCGGCCGTCACGCCGGCAATGAGTGTCGTCGGGGCGATGAGCTTGGCAACGGGTTCCGGGACTGGCTCGCGCACCGTCCCGAAGCACTCGAACCGATCGGCCCATTCCATGCAGATGCGGTGGCCGAGCGTTCCCGTTGCCCCGACCACGAGGACCCTCACGATCTCGTCCCCCGATGGCGAAGCTCGGCGGCCATCGCACGAAGCGGATGGCGCAGTCGTTCCCGTAGTTCGGCGTTGCGCTCCGCGAGCTCCGCGATCCGCTCGCGCTGCACGACGAGCTGGTCGCGCGCAGCCCCGAGTCGCGCCTCGAGGCTCTGCGCTCCGGCAGTGGCGGAAACCTCTGCGGCGTGACGGTCGACGACGAAGTAGCGCTCCCCGGCGCCGTTGAATCCGGGAGCGATGACGGTCGCCGACAGCACCAGCGCGTTCCTGTATGCCTGGTCGCGGACGGCCAGGAGCTCGGTCTCGGGCTCGTCGGCGAACACCGAGTCGAGGATGCGAAGCCGCTCATCCGCCATCTCGCGTCCCTGCTCCGCGACGGTGATAGCCGCGCCATGGCGGCGCCAGCAGGCGAGGGGCTCCGGGATGCGGACGAACGGACCCACTCGGTTCAGTCGCAGCCAGATCTCCTTGTCGGCGAGATAGCGAAGGTCCGTCCGCAGCGGCCCCGCTCGCCGGAGCGCGTCAGCACGAAACAGCGCGCCGGGGCCCACGATCGTGTCCTGGAGACGCACCGACTCGACCCGGGAGTATTCCGGCGGCGTCATGGTGTCGACGACCTCGCCGGCCTCGTCGATCACCTGGTACGCGGGGTACGCGAGAACCGCATCGCTCCTTCGCGCGAGCTCGGCGGCCAGTCGCGAGATCGCGCCCGGGAGGAGCACGTCGTCTGAGCTGAGGTAGCCCAAGAGGCGCCCCTCAGCGAGCTCGAAGCCGCGGTTGAGCGCGGCCGCCTGCCCCTGGTTCTCCTGGCGCTCCCAGCGAAATCGGTCGGAGTGCCGCGACGCGTACTTGGCCAGAGCGTCGGGCGTGTCGTCGGTCGATCCGTCATCGATCGCGATGACTTCGAGGTTCGGGTAGTCCTGCGCGAGCACGCTGTCGAGCGCCTCCGAGAGGAGCCTCCCCGCCCGGTTGTAGACCGGGACGACGATGGTGATGAGCTCCCCGGTCTGGTCAGCGAAGCTGGAGGTCATCCTCCAGGAACCGCTCGTAGGGGGTGCCCCGCAGCGCCTCCTCCACCTCGCTCCAGTTCTCGATCGTATCCGCCAGAGGACGGCTGCGCACCCGCTTGAACATCGAGCGGAGTGGCACCGGATCGACGCCGAGGAAGCTCTGGAGCTCGTTGAGATCGCGACCCGCCGCCAGATCCTCGTAGGTGATCTGAAAGGTCGGCTTGCCATCCGCGAGGCCATCGAGGTAGCGCTCGTGCTCGTCGGTCAGTCGAAACACGGCAAGCGCCTTTTTCGGCTCGATCACCACCGTCGCGTCGCCGTAGTCACCGTGGGTGGACTGCGGAACCCGCGTGCTGGCGAGGAGTCTGCGCGAGGCGAGCAGGGCGAGCACGTTCAGCCGTCTCAGCCGCACGATCCGCATCCGTTCGCCCTCGAGGACGCGCAGCGCCTCGGGATGGGCCCGGATCGAGTTGAGCGGGAGCTTGAAGCCCACCGCGCGCTCGGACAGCGGGGCGACGAGCTGCGCGACGTACTCGACCGGATCGTCGATCGGGGAGGTGACGAACGCCTCGTCCAGAGTGCCTTCGTGATGCGTGAAGAGCTCGCCGAAGCACCGGATGTCAGGGTGGGAGTCGAGGAGCGAGACGAGATGCGTCGACCCCGTGCGGCCCAAGCACGCGATGACGAATGTGAGGCCCGTGCGATTCGCGCCGTTCACGAGCTCGTCCGCGCGAGCACCTCGTCGCAGGCGGCCAGCGCGTAGCCGAGGCGAAACAGAAAATCCACGTCGAGGCGATCGACCAGTGGCTCGACGTCAAACCCGCTGTCGACGCCCGCCGCGTCGAGGAGAGCCCGGTTTCGCTCTCGCGCTACCCGGCGCCCCGTGGCCCGCGCCCAGGATTCGATCGGCTGCCACGCATCCGGCCCCGCGGCGAAGATCGCGAGGAAGTCGTCGGTGGCGCTGTGCGGGGCATCCACAGGGGGGTCGGGCGCGCCGAGGATCGGCATACCGGACTCGCCACCACCGGCTGGGGCAGGCTCTCCTGCCATGCGGGCGGCGATGAGCCGCTTGTGCCGGCGCGGGCCCGCCAGATGCTCGCCGATCTGGCCTGCCTCCACGCCTGGATCGCCGGCCTCGAGGACCCGCCGGGCAAGCTCATCGGGCAGGGGAGCGGCCTTCGCGTGGCGGGTCTCGAACCGCCGCAGCGAGAACCCGAGCGCGATCACGAGGAGGGAGTTCCCGTCGTACGACGCGGTGTGCCGAAGAAGCAGGTCCGAATCGCTACCTCCGAGCAGTTCGTCGCGGGCTCCCCTGATCAGCTCACTCGCCGAGTCGTCGTCGTCCGGGGCGTCGATGTAGCGCATGAGCCTGTCGAGGAGCCCCCGGAACCGCTCGCGGAGGTCGACCTGTCGTGCCCCGGCGCCGTTGGTGCTCGGCGGGGCCGGCTTCGCCGGCTCAGGAGGGGTGTCGTGGCCAGCGCTGCGGCCTGGAGCGAGGCGGCGCATGATCCGGCCTCCCCTCCGCGGCTGCGGCGGCCGACGTGGCGGGCGATCCTCGAGCAGCTCGCTCACGGTCACGAGGTCGTAGCTCTCGGCCACGAGGCGCTCGACCAGTTCCGGAAGGGCATCGGCCGCTCGGCTCCACGGCAGTCCGTCGTGAAGGAGCACGATGGTGCCCGGGGCGATGTTTTCGACCACGTTCTGCGTGATCTCCTCGGCGCTGATCCCTGTCCACGGAGGGATCGCGTCCTCGGAGTCCACGCTCCAGAGGATCACCCTCATACCATCCTCGTGCATGGCCTCGGCGCCCGGTGTGTCCACGGCACCGAACGGGGGCCGAAACAGCTTTGGCTTGGCGCCCGTCACGTGCTCGAGCACTGCCGTGCAGGCGGCAATGTCATCGAGGGGGGGGAAAGGCGCATGTCCGTAGGAGTGGTTCCCTATCTCGTGTCCACCGGCGATCAGGCGACGCACGAGGTCCTCATGGCCGTCGATCTTGCGTCCGACGAGGAAGAATGTGCCGCGCGCGCCGTGGCGCTCGAGCGTGTCGAGGACGCCATACGTCTGTAGAACCGGCCCGTCGTCGAAGGTCAGCGCGACCTTCCGCTCGCGCCTGCTGGCCGCGCTGCCGCGACGGTCGACGAGCCGGATCAAGTTGGTGTAGTCGCGCCCCTCGCCCGCTCGGTTGACGGTGGTCGACAGGACGTCCCCCGTGGGCTGGTCGGGAAGGGGAGACTCCCCGTTGGACCCGGCATCGTCGGTTGGCGCGGGGGAGACCTCCTCGGTTGGATAGCCCAGCTCGCGGAGCTTCGGGCCCATCACCTCCTGAAGGATCGCCGCCTCCCCTTCGGACATGTTCTGCCGCCAGGCTCCGGGACTCGCGGAGCGGAAGAACTTGGCGGGCCCCTTGTGCTCGGGAGCAACGGACTCGAACGCGTTCACCTCGACTGAGCGCTCGAGCCAGCGTTCGCCGCGGCGAAGGCCCATGAACTCCATCAGACGCGAGACGTTCTCGGCCGGCGCCGACAGGACCTCCTCGTAGCGGACGGTGGTTCTGCGCTCCGCTGGATGCGCCTGGAAGGCTCGGTCGATGGAGGTCACGTCTCCGACCCAGGTACGAGATCGCCGGCGGATGAACGCCTCGCGCTCGTCCTCGTTGGTCCACCCCGTGACGGGCAGCCAGCCACCCGGCTGGTTGGCGGCAGTCTGGGAGTCGACGACGTCGCGGCCGTCGCGCATGAGGAAGACCATCTTCGAGCGCGGGAACAGGGACATCACCAGCGGAGCCGCATGAGAGCCTGCGACCTCCTTGAGGACGAGCACCGGGTTATCGGTCTCGTACCGCTCGGCCGTGCGCTCGAGGAAGCGGTGAAACCGCACCAGCATCATCCGCCGTACCTCGGGCCGCCACGAGTCGGCGTACTTGGCCGAGAAGAAGTAGTTCGCGCGGTCGCGCAGACCGAGCGCCGAGCTGAACGTGACCGGCGCGAGATCGTCGGAGTAGTCGGCCGAACCATGTAGGGGCAGGAGGTGGTTCGAGACGAACGTCGTGTCCACCGGGATGAGGTCGACCTTGCCCTGCCAGGTCCTGGGTGACAGGAAGCCCAGCATGTCTTCGTCGCTCTGGCTCGAGTCGATGAGCTTCAGCGGATGACTCAGCATCCGCAGAAGCCAGGTGCTCCCGCTTCGTGCGGTGCTCCAGATCCAGACGATCCTGGACTCAAACTCCTCGTCGTCGAAGTGAAGCCCCGCCGTCGCCGAGTACGCATCTCGGCCGGTGCTCTGCCGCCGCAACCTCATCGAGAGGCCTTCAGTTTCTCAAGCTCCGATTCCAGCCGCCTTGCGTACGCGCGCAGCTCGTCGTACTCGGCCTGATGGCGATCCCGGGCGAGCTGGGCGGGCGTCACGATCTCCTCCTCCGGAAGCTCCTCGCCCTGCTCGCTCGGAAGGGGAGGAACGAAGAAGCGGTCCAGGCGGGGTGGCCCCTGTGGACGGTCCTCCCGGGCCGCGAGACGGCGCAGGTATCCCCCGGCGTTGTGCGTGAAGAGCAGCCGCTCGCGCCAGCGGTCGACTTCGAACGGCTGGCCCTCCGCGAGCCAGTCTGCGACCGCGTGCGCCGGGCCGGCACCCTGGTCGAAGCGGACCGTTTTGCCCATCCACGTGTCCTCGACCACCAGGTAGCAATGCGGCGTGACCAGCGGCGCGAGCGTCCGAAGCTCCCGCCCGACGTGCCCGGCGCTGTGGTCGGAGTCGAGGTCGATCATCACCCGGCGATCGTGCGCGCGGTCGCGCAGCTCGGCGACGAGTCTCGGGTCGGTGGAGCTGCCCTCGATCAGCTCGACCTTGGGGTGGTTTGCGATGTGGGGGCTCACCGCACTCAGGTCTACGTCGATTCCCACGACCTCGCCATCGATCCCGAGAAGATCGAGGAGGGTGGCCATGTAGTAAGCGCTGCCTCCGGCCAGCACGCCGGTTTCGATGATCAGGTCGGGACGAGTCTCGGCGATGATCTCCTGCAGGATCACAAGATCGGTCGGAGCCTTGACGACGGTGATGCCTAGCCAGCGGGTGCGGCCGAGCGTCTGATCCCGAAGCTCGTGGTAGAGATCCGCGAACTGCTCGACGATCTCCGGCCACCGCTGCGGGTTGCTGATTTCGGGCACGGTGCTGGGACTTGGGTCTTGAGTCACAGGCGCCCCGCGGTCAGAGTGCCTCGGCGGCCGCCGGTGCCTCGCGGACGAAGTACCAGAAGCTGAACACGCAGATGGCGATGCCCAGGACGATCGGGATCATGGCGTGCCAAAGACCGCCGGCCGCCTGAATCACCGTGGGTCCCGTTGGATCCGTCACGGCCTTTTGAATCGTGATGAAGATCGGCGTGAGCGGGTTCGCCATCACTATCGGCCGGATCGAGTCCGGCACGAGATCGATGGGAAAGAGGATGGGTGTCCCGTAGAAGAGGACCCGGGACATGACGCCCCAGACCTGGATGACGTCGGGGAGTCGCACGAACGCCACCGAGAGGAACAGCGAGATCCCGGTCGCGAGGACGACGAGCGCCGCAGCCCCAATGGGGAGGATGAGCCAGCTGGGCTGCGGGTAGAGCCCGAACGCCAGCAACAGCAGACATCCCACGATGAGGTTGAGCACGAGCGTGAAGGCCGCCGTCATCGCGCTCGATAGTGGGAGCACCATCCGCGGGAACTGCATCTTCCGGACGAGCCCCTCCTTGGATGCCAGAGCCCTCATACCACGGTTCGTCGTCTCCTGGAAGAACTGGAAGAGGATGATGTTGATCATCAGGAAAGGCGCGAAGTTGTCGATCTTGCCGCCGAAGTTGAGGATCTGACGCAGGAACAGGAAGATGATCCCGAACGTCAGCAGTGGCCTCATCAGCGCCCAGAAGTAGCCGAGCACCGAGTCCACGTAGCGCATCCTGAAGTCGGTGACAGCCGACAGCCACAGGAGCTCCCAAAAGCGCTTTCGCGACGTTCCGAGTGCCGATGGCCCACGAACCTCGCGCAGCTCGAGTGGCGCCTCCGCGACGGTGGTCATCCGACTCCCAGTCCCGCCTGGTCGACTTCGGTGGCCTCGGGCACGACCTCGATCTCGCTGTCGACCGACAGCACGCTGCCGGTTTCGTCCGGGCTTTCGACCCCGAAGTTGAGCCAGCGCCCCGGTGATCGAACGCCCTCGCCGTTCTCGTCCTCGGGCTCGGCCACTCGGCACATCAGGGCATAGCGGCCGGAGGCAAGGCGGTTCTCGATCTTCACCGCAACCCGGAACTTGCCCTTGACGCGTTCGATGCCCGGCTCGAGAGGACGGCGCGGCGCGACGTATAGCGCGCGGCCGCCGGAGTCGAGGACGGTGAACCTGACCACGGGCGCTCGCAGCGGGCGACGGATCTCAATCTCCGCCTCGGCCTCGATGGGTGCCCTGCTCGAAAGCCTTGACTCCGCCGCGGCGTCGGCATCCGTGAATCGCAGAGACGTGACCTCGGCGATGTCGGCGCCGCCGCCGCCGCTCCGTGCCTCGTTGGTCAGCCTCTTCCGCGTGTTGACGGCCAGATACGCGTTCGCGACATCCTCCGGCTCGCCGAGCCTCCGTACCTGTCGCTCGTACAGCAGGAGCGCGCGATCGCAATGGCGATTGATCGAACCCATCTCGTGGCTGACCAGAACCACGGTCTTACCGCGCTCGCGCATATTTGCGATCACGTTCCCGCACTTGTCGCGGAATCCCTTGTCTCCAACGGCCAGGATCTCGTCGATGAGCAGCAGGTCCGCATCGACGTGCGTCATGACCGAGAAGCCCAGCCGTCCACGCATGCCCGAGGAGTAGTTCTTCAGCCGCAGGTCCGTGAACTCTTCGAGCTCCGCGAATTCGAGGATCTCGTCGGTCCGGCGCTTCGCCTCCTTGGCGGTCAGACCCATCATCACGCCGTTGATGAGGATGTTCTCGCGGGCGGGAAGCTCGGGTCGAAACCCGACGCCCAGCTCGATCAGGGGGGCCACACGTCCGGCGACTTTGATGTGGCCACTGTCGATCTGGTAGATGCCGGCGATCAGCTTCAGCAGGGTGCTCTTGCCTGCGCCGTTGGGCCCGACCACCCCGAAGACCTCCCCGCGGTGGACGTCGAAGCTGATGTCCTCGAGCACGGAGATTCGTGCGCCCTTCTTCCGCATCTGCTTCATTCGTTCGCGCATGGGCGCCCACGTCCCCGTGTTAGCGGCGAACGACTTGTAGACATCCCGCACCTCGACGGTCACCGGCCCCGGCATGCGGGACAGGATAGAGCGCGGGTTCGGGGCCTCCGCGTTGGTCATACGGCTCCCCGGCCGATACGCGGGATGGCGAAGAAGGGCATTGCGGGATGGCTCAAGGGCTAGGGCTCGATGCCCACCGCGCGGAGCTCAGGGGCAAGCTCCCGCGAGATGCGCTCCGCGATCTCCGGTTCGAGGTCGTCCCGCCAGCGTCCGACGGACTTCTCGGGTGAGTCCGCCGTCATATGCCTCGAGCGAAGCGACTTGTCCTTGAGCACGGCTTCGGTGTCGAACTCGACGCCAAGCCAGCTGCCGAGGCGCGCGGCCGTGCCGGAGAGATCCAGGACGAGGTCGTCATAGCGCACGACCGGCACCTCTCCCTCCTCCTCGATCTTCGCAATCCAGCGGAGCCGCTCGCGCTGGCGCCTGATCACGTCATCGAGGTGGTGATCGGGATTCTCGGCGCGATCCCGTCCCAGCGACCGGCCGCCGCGAACCTCGTTGAAGGCGTTGATGGAGACCCAGCTGTCACGCGGATCGCGCAGCAGGACGATCAGCTTGAGCGGGGGAAGCTGGCCGAGCGGGACCTTCCAGGTGTTCATGTGCTTCTCGGCGAAGTAGCGCATCGGGGGCGCGGTCGCCGGATCGAGGCCGAGATCGTCGCGGCGTTTGCGGATGGCGCGCCGCGAGAACTCGCTCCATGCGAGCTCGAAGCACCGCTCGCCCAGGGACGGCTCCCCGGGCACGGACCGGACGAGTGGCCGCGGGATCCATGGAGGCGGTCCGATCATGCTCCCCGACCTCACCTGCGTGAGGGACCCGAGCGACGGTGGACCCCACTGCTGCTCCGGCCAGTCCTCCCGATCGACGAGCTGCGCCCAACGCCAGAAGTATGCGAAGTACTTGCGCTCGTACGGCACGGCCATCTCGACGGCGATCTGCGGCGATGACCCAAGGAGGCGCATCATCAGCGTGCTGCCGTCGCGCGTGAAGTAGTCCACCAGGATCGGCGTCAGCCATTCGGCGTCCGAATCGGAGGCCGCTGGGGGGATGGGCTGCGCGGTGGAGGCGGGGCGGTATGGCGCGGCCGGGCGTCCTCGGTCCGCGAGCCGGCGCGCTTGCTCGCGAAGCGGCTCAATCCGCCGCGCCGCAAGGTGCCGAGCACGCCGTCGCAGACGCGCGTAGCGGCGCCACACGAGTCCCGTGAACATGACTCGCTCTCGGCCGAGCGTCGCGGTGCGGCCGTTCAGCGAGCGCGCTGAGCGAAGCCCCAGCCAGACCAGTCCACCGGGCGAGTCGGATATGAGTTCGAGCGTCCGTCGCTTGGACTTGGTCATGCGGTCGCCGCACCTCAGTCGCAGGATCGAGATGTTCACCGCGACCCGGCAGAACAGCCTGAAGTAGGGGATGCGCCACCCCATGTGGCCCTTTCGAATCCTGACCCGCTTCAGCCGCGTCCCGGCCCGCTGGACCAGGGATCGGCTGAAGTCGCCGAAGGCGTTTGCCGCCAGGTGACCCAGATATGCGTCCCGGTGCTGGACGTAGTCGTACAGGGGCCGGTCCACGTAGGTGATCCCGCCAAGCGCCATCGCGACCTGGGCGATCCAGTGGTCGTGATAGCCGGTTTCGGTCGCGGGCGGGAAGGGCAGGATGTCCGGGAGCAGCTTGCGGTCGAAGAGCGATGCCGCCCCGGTCACCGTGTTGGCGAGTACCAGCGAGGCGAAGTCGGTGTGGTTGTTCTGTCTGAAGTTCCAGTAGGTGTCGGAGATCACCTCGCCGTCCTCGTCCACGATGCGCATGTCGCTGTAGGCAAGGCGGTCCTCCGGCCCGAGGCTCTCGAGCAGGGTGGCGAGCTTCTCCGGACGCCACTGGTCGTCCTGATCGCTGAGGGCGACATAGTCGACGCCGCTCGGCACCATCGAAAGCGCCCGTTCGAAGTTGCGGTAGAAACCGGAATTGTGCTCTGCGACCGACAATAGGAACCGGCGGTCCTCACCCAGGACGTCGCGCATCTCCTCGAGCTTCTCCGGGTCGGAGCCGTCGTCGCTGATCAGGCAGACCCAGTTGCGGTGGGTCTGGGCGCGAATGGAGTCGATCTGGCGCCCGAACAGCTCCTTCGGCGGGTTGTAGGTGGCCATGCAGACGGCCACGAGCGGCTCGTCCGTCTCCGGCCTGCCGATGAGCTCCGCGATCGGCGCCGAGTGGCCGTTCCACGAGGCCTCGGCCGGTCCCTCCAGGCGAGGCAGGAGATCGACGGTCTCGAGCTGTCCGCGCGCGACGCTCCCGTCATCGAGCGTGGCCACGAGCTCGATCCACTCCATTCGGGGCTCGTCGACGGGCGGGACGGTGAGGATCGCCCACCAATAGTCGGAGTCGATCACCGAGAACGGCCGAGCCATGCCGAAGGCGATCACCGGTTGGCTGACATCGCCGAGCCTGATCTCGAGCGACCGGATGCTGCTTGTGGGATGGCTGCAGGTTCCGTCGACGAAGAAGGCCTGGCCGCGACCCACCGCGAGACGGGTGGGGAACGGGTTGACCGGCGCGACGATGAGCTCCTCGGAGCTCTCGGCACTCCGGGCGCGCATCCGGTGCTCGACGGCCGGCTGATCGGCCTGTTCCGGCGCCCCCTGGCTCATCGATTCCTCCACTCCCACGGGGCCCGTGACTCTAGCGACACGCTCCTGTAACACCCGGATGACGCCGCTGTTGCGGTCGCCCTAGTGCTCGAGCACGAGCCCGAGGAACCGCTTCGTGCGCTCCTCGCGGGGGTTGTCCAGGACGTCGGAGGGCTTTCCCTGCTCGACGATGACGCCCTGGTCCATGAAGACCACCTGATCGCCGACCTCCCGGGCGAATCCGATCTCGTGCGTCACGACCACCATCGTCATTCCCTCGCTGGCGAGCTCGCGCATCACGTCGAGGACCTCCTTCACGAGCTCTGGGTCGAGCGCGCTCGTGACCTCGTCGAAGAGCATGACCGTGGGATCCATCGCCAGTGCCCGCGCGATCGCAACGCGCTGCTGCTGTCCGCCGGACAGGCGGTCGGGGTACTCGTCCATCTTGTCTTCCAACCCCACCCGGGACAGGAGCTCGCGTGCCTTCGAGCGCGCCTCCTCGGATTTTCTGTCGAGCACCGTCTGCTGTGCGAGGCACACGTTGTCGATCGCGCACTTGTGCGGGAAAAGGTTGAACTGCTGGAACACCATCCCCACGCGGCGGCGAACGAAATCGGCTCCCTCTTGGGCATCCTTGCCGGTGATCTGCTTCCCCTCCAGGAAAATCCGACCGGCATTGGGAGGCTCGAGCAGGTTGATGCAGCGCAGGAGCGTCGACTTGCCCGACCCGCTGGGGCCCAGCAGGCAGACAACCCGGCCTTTGTCGATTGCCAGGTCGATTCCGCGGAGGACCTCGAGGCGGCCGAAGCGCTTGTGCACGCCCTCTAGGCGAATCACCGCCCCGTCCGTGCTCGCTGCGACGCTGGCCATCTCCATGGACGTCATCCTACGCAGCCCCTACGCCGCCCCCGGCCGACGGTAGCGGTTGCATCGCCGGTTCAACTACGTCGTCATCTCCGCCGCCTCCGCGTCCGACGCGCCGCTGCTGGCGGCGGATCAGGTAGTCCACAAGCCGCGCCATCGGGAGCGTGACCACGAGGAACATGATCGCGCCCAGCGTCAGGGCCGAGCTGTTGAAGGTCTCGGATTGGATGTCCCTGCCGACCAGGGCCACTTCGTTCAGGGCGATCGCGCTGGCGAGCGTGGTGTCTTTCATCAGGGCGATGAAGTCGTTCAGGAGGGGTGGGATCACCTTCCGCACCGCCTGCGGGACGACGACGTAGCGCATGGCCTGACCGTGGCTCATGCCCAGCGACCTCGCGGCCTCCGTCTGGCCGTGCGGAACTGCCTCGATTCCCGCGCGGTACACCTCGGCCATGTATGCGCCGTAGGTGATCGTGAGGGCCATGACCGCGTACCAGAATGTGTCCGGCTGGCCGAGCCACTCCGGGATGGTGATCGCCTCCGGCAGTGGCAGGAAGGCAAGGCTCCCTGAGATCAGCAGCATGACCATCAACAGCGGGATGCCGCGGAAGACGTCGATGTAGGCGATCGAAAGGATGCGCGCCGGGAGTCCAGCCCGTCCAGGTACCCGGCGCAGAAGCGAGAGGATCAGTCCCCACAGCAACGCCAGAACCCCGCTGATGATCGACAACTTGATGGTGAACCAGAATCCGTGGAGGACATCCGAGAAGTGGTCCCCCATGACGCTGAAGTCGAAGTACTGGCTGATGATCTCGCTCATCTCTCCTCCTGTCCTGGATTTGCGCGCCTGTGGCCACTATGCCAACGAGAAGGGGCGCCGCAACGGGCGCCCCTCCTTTACAGCGGATTCCTCACAAGCCGAAGGCATGCGATCACTTCGGCTCGTTGGTAGCCGAGAACACCTCCTTGGGCGGCTCCTGATCGAACCACTTCTTGTAGATCTCGGTGTAGGTTCCGTCGTCCTCGATCTTCTTGAGGGCATCGTTGAGCTCCCCAAGTAGCTCGTCGTCATCCTGCTGAACGACGAACCCGTACTTCTCGTCGGTGGGGATCGACGTCGCGATTTCGATGCCCTCCGTCTTGTCGATGGCTTCCTGCGCCACCGGAAGGTCGATCACAGCGGCATCCGACGTGCCGGTCTTCACTGCGTTGATCGCATCGGGACCTGCGGGGAACTGACGCACCTCGCCGGCGTCGGTCTCGTCCTCGACGTAAACCTGTCCGGTGGTCCCCTGCTGAACTGCGACCGTCGCTCCCGAGATGTCGTCCACGGTCGCTATGTCGCTGCCCGTCGGGACGACAAGGGCCTGCTCGGAGAGGTAGTACGGATTCGTGAAGTCGACGGTCTGCTCGCGCTCCGGCGTGATCGTCGTCGCCGAGGCGACCATGTCGAACTTGCCCTGCGCCAGATCACGGAAGATCGTGTCGAACGACGTGTCCTGGTAGGTGACGCTGCGACCCATCTCCTTGGCCATGGCGTTAACCAGGTCGATATCGAACCCCGTGTAGTTCGGAGCCTTCCCCTGCTCGAACGGCGGATAGGGGATATCGGAGCCGACGGTGAGCTCCTCGCCGCCGCTCGTGCCGCCTCCGCTCGTCGTGCTGCTGCTGCTGCCGCATCCCGCGGCGACTCCGGCCACCGCTAGCGCGGTGACGAGCGTAATAGCCAGTCTCGTCCGTGTGCCCCTGATCATCGTGTTCGGTCCTCTCCTTGTGCGTGGTTCGCTGCCGCGGGGAACATACCCCGTCTCTCACTACACTTCCTGAAGCGATGCTCGAGGACACCCTCAATCGCCCGTGCGGCGGTCGCTACGGCAACGTCCTCGAAGCGGTCGGCAACACGCCGCTGGTCGAGCTTCCAAGGATCACCCCCAAGGCCGGTGTGAGGATCTTCGCCAAGCTCGAGGGGCGCAATCCCACCGGCTCGGTCAAGGACCGCGTCGCGAAGGCGATGATCGAGGGTGCCGAGGCCGAGGGTGCGATCGCTCCCGGCCAGACGATCCTCGAGCCCACGTCCGGCAACACCGGCATCTCGCTGGCGATGATCTGCCGGCGCAAGGGCTATCCGCTCAAGGTCGTGATGCCCGACAACGTGACCGAGGAGCGCACGCAGCTCCTCGAGATGTACGGCGCGGAGATCGTCTATTCCGAGGGCGCCAAGGGCTCGAACGGAGCCGTGGAGCTGGCGCTGGAGATGGCTGAGGCCGACCCCTCCTACTACATGCCCTACCAGTACGGAAACGAGGCGAATCCGCGCGCCCACTACGACGGGACGGCGCCGGAGATCCTCGAGGAGCTCGACGAGGTCGCCGCGTTCGTTGGCGGGCTCGGAACGGGCGGCACGCTGATGGGGGTGGGGCGCCGCCTCAAGGAGCACGATCCCGAGACGAAGATCGTCGCCGCCGAGCCGATGCAGGGCGAGCTGGTCCAGGGCCTTCGCTCGCTCGACGACGGGTTCATCCCGCCGATCATCGACCTCTCGGTGCTCGACCGCAAGATCATGGTCTCCAACCGCGACGCAATCCTGTGGACGAAGCGTCTCTTGACCGACGAGGGCATGTTCGCCGGCGTCTCGACTGGAGCAATCGCCGCGATCGCGGTGCGCATCGCCGACGAGCTCGAATCCGGGAACGTCGTCTTCGTCGCTCCAGACGACGGCTGGAAGTACCTCTCCTCCGGGGTCTACACGAAGCCGATCGAAGAGCTCGAGGGAGTCGATTCCACCGTCTGGTGGTAGCCCGCTCGCGCGGGTAGTCCAGCGGGTCCGCGAGCTGGCGGAACGCTACGAGCCGCCGACCTTCGACCACGTTCCCGATTCCGACGCCGCGCTGTTCCTGTCCGCGATGGATCACCGCACCGGCTACGCCGAGTCGCAGAGGGTCGGAGGCGCGGGGCCGTTCTCCGGCAGTGCGCTGCTCTGGGCGGTGGCGCTTGACGCCGCGGGCCGCGACCCCGGCCTGCTGACCGCGGCGTCGCTGCGGGACATCGACGCCGAGGGTGTCGCGGAGCTCTTCCGGATCGAGGGGGAGACCATTGCCGACCCGGAACGGCGCGCCGAGCTGCTGCGGGACCTGGCGCGCGGCCTCGAGCGCGACCATGACGGTGAGGCGCGGGCGCTGCTCACGGCAGCCAACGGCTCGCTGGGTGGCGACGGCGGGCTACTTGCCCTGCTCGCTCGCTACGAGCCCTACTCGGACCCCCTCCAGAAGAAGTCGTTTCTGCTGGCG
>JBJMKM010000049.1:0-26354 GCA_045805825.1 Solirubrobacterales bacterium | reverse complement strand
TTCCCGGCCGAAGATCGAGACCAGGACCTTGAGCTTCGCCGCGTCCTCGTTGATCTCCGCGATCTCGCCGGAGAAGTCGGACAGGGGGCCCGAGATGACCTTGACGGTTTCGCCGATCGTGAACTGGGCGCGGGCGCGGGGGCGCTCTGCCGTCTCGCGGTGGAGGAGGCGGTCGACCTCTGGCTGCGACAGCGGGACCGGCTTGTTGCGCGAGCCGACGAAGCCGGTGACGCCCGGGGTGTTCTTGACGAGGTTCCATGCGTCGTCGGTCATTTCCATGTTCACGAGGACGTAGCCCGGCATGGTGCGCTTCTCAACCGAGATGCGCTGGCCGTCCTTCAGCTCCGAGACCTGCTCGGTCGGGACGACGACCTGGCGCACCCGTTGGCGCTGACCCATCGTCTCGATGCGGTGCTCGAGGTTGTGCTTGACCTTGTTCTCGTGACCCGAGTAGGTGTTGATGACGTACCAACGAAACATTGCAGTTGAAGTCGCTTTCAGTGGGCTTTCAGTAGGGGGATCAGATGAGGCGCTGGATGAGCCAGTTGAAGAGGGCGTCCAGCGCGCCGAGGTAGGCCGCGGCGACCGCGATGAAGATCACCGTGACGGCGGAGGCCTGGATCAGCGTCTCGCGATCGGGCCACTGCACGCGCTTGAGCTCGGCCCAGCAGGAGATGAAGAACCCGATGACTCGCCCGCGCTGGCGCGGCTCGGCGGGCTGGCTCGGGGCCTTGCGGCGCTTCGCCGATTCGCGGCGCCGGCGCTCGCGCTCCTTCTCCTCTTGGCGCCGGGCGCGGCGGCTGATCTTGTCCGCGGGTGGTGCCTCTGCGGCTGCGGCCGTCTCCTCCGGCGTGCCGACATCCGCCCGCGAAGGCGCGGGCGCTCGAAGTCTGCGCCGCTCCTTCTTCGGCGGGGCCTGCTCCTCGGTCGCCGCACCGTCGGGCGACTCCTTCGCCAGCTGGTCGAGGTCCGCGCCCTCCTCGGCGAGCTCGGCCTCGACGACGTCGGCGGTCTCGGGCATCTGGGTCCGCGCCTGAGCGCGCGACTCGTCGTCGCGCGAGCGCTCGGCCTCGCGCGCAGCCCGCTGCTCTCGCGCCCGCCGCTCGGCCTTCCGCTGTGCTCGCGTCTTCGCCATCGCTACTCCGACCCTCGCTCAGCGCGTCTCCTTGTGCGGCGTGTGGCGGCCGCACCAACGGCAGTACTTGCGCAGCTCGATGCGGTCAGGCGAGTTTCGCCGTGACTTATTCGTCTGGTAGTTGCGCCGCTTGCACTGTTCGCAAGCGAGCGTCACTGCGATTCGAACGTCTCCGCGGGCCATTGAAGGTGAATGCTTTCCCTCTCGAGTTCGGCGGGGTGTGCTCCGGAGTGGCGGAACTCCCTCCTTCAAAAAAAGACCTCGCCCCTCGCTTGCGGCGAGGGGGAGCGAGGTGCGGCGAAGGATAGCGCTCCGCGTATCGCCTGAGCTACCCGTGCTGATGCCAGGACAGGCTCGTGGCCTCGCCGACGCGGGCGCGGAGCGTGGCGTTGCCGCGCACCCGGAAGGACGGCTTGAACACCTGGCCCGCGTGGACGGTGATCCGCTTGCGCGTACGCCAGTGACCGTGGCGTTTCTGCTGGATCTTGAGCTTGCCCCCCAGCGGCGCCTTCCCCCAGGCGCTGACCTGCCGCTTCGACTTCCGATGGGTCACGAACGGGAACCTCCACGCCCGCAGCGCCGGCTTGGCCCGGCCGTCGTGGAAGTAGACACCCGTGGTCCATTGCCCGGCGGGCGAGCGGCTCGGGTCGTAGTCGGGGTCCCGGATCCAGAGGTTTACAACCACGCTCGCCCCCTGCTTCCACAGTAGATACAGCGCCTCCTCGAGCCACCGCGCGTGTGTCTTCGGGCGAACGCCCAAACGGTTTGGGGGGTCGGACAGCATCCCCTCCTCGGTGACCCACAGGGCGTGGTGTCCGCCGGGCCGCACCGTCCGGGCGCGCTTGGCGGCCCGGAGCACCTTGGTCACCCTGCGGAAGACCGCGACCTGGACGTCGTTCTTGTTGTGGGGGACATAGCGGGGCGAGTTGCTGAAGTTGAGGGGGTGGGCTGAGAGCGCGTCCAGGTGAGCCCTTCCCTTGCATTTCTTCGCTCGCCTCAGATGCGCGTCGAGACAGAGGACGGTCCGCAGGAAGACGATCGGGCGCATCCGCGGATGGGCTGGATACAGCGGATGCTTGCGCGAGTCGCCGAACGGCGAGGTTGCCCCGCCGATCACGGTCGCGCCGGGCTGCGCGGCATGCACACCGGAGTAGAAGCGGTTGAGCATGGCGCGGTAGCGCCCGGGGGCAACCTTGCGCTTGCCGACCCATTGCGGGGCGAGGAACTGGGTGAGATTCGGCTCGGTCCATGCCTCGAAATAGCGGACCCGGGGAAGATTGAGGAAGTGTCCCGAGTAGCGCCGCGCCAGGGCCTGCGCGAACTGGCCGTACTTGCCCGGGTCGGGTTTCCAGGCCCCCGGCTCGATGTTGCGAGGACGATGCCGGCCCTCGGCCCAGGCGGGCGCCCGGTAGACGGTCAGCATGACCTTGAGGCCGTGTGCCCTCGCGCTCCTGATGATGTCGTCGAGGTGACCGAAGTGGTAGGCGGGATCGGCGGGGCTGGTCGGCCTCACCGGCGGGTTCCCACCAACCGTGCTGCGCCAGTTCACGGTGACGCGAACAATCCCCGCCCGAGCGTCGACGGCGCGCTTGAACCACTGGTTCCGAACCGAGCCGGTGCCCGAGTTGAAGACGTCGTCGTCGGTGAAACCGGTGGTCAGCCCGCGGGTGGCGGTGGCGGTCGAGGGTCCCACGGCGGCGATCGCAAGCGCGACGAAGAGGGCTGCTGCCAGGACACGCGACCGCCACCCGGCCGCGGCCGAGTGGCTTCGATGGATGATGGTGGTCCCGCCCACGAGCGCTCGCTTCCCGTCGCTCCGCCTGTGGTCCGAGATTACCCGGACTGGTGCCAGGAGAGGCTCGTCGTCGACCCGACGCGAGCGCGAAGCGTCGCGGTTCCCTTGAGGCGGAAGGTTGGGGTGAAGACCTGGCCCGCGCGAACCGTCACCGCCTTGCGTGGGCGCCAGTGCCCGTGGACCAGCTGCTCGATTCGGAGCGTTCCCGACCCCGGGGCCTTCCCCCAGGCGCTGACCTGTCGCTTCGACTTGCGATGGGTCACGAAGGGGAACCTCCACGACTTGAACGCCGGCTTCGCTTTGCCGCCGCGGAAGAAGAGCCCAGTGGTCCACTGCCCGCCGGGAGAGCGGCTCGGGTCGTAGGTGGGGTCGCGGAGATTGAGATTCACGACGGTTGATGCGCCCTGCTTCCAGAGGAGGTAGAGCACCTCCTCGATCCAGCGCGCTTGCACCTGGGGGGCAACGCCTTGGGGATTTGGAGGATCCGAGAGCATGCCCTCCTCGGTGGCCCAGAGAGGGTGCGGTCCCTCGGGCAGAACCGTGTTCGCTCGCTTGGCGGCGTTGAGGAGCCGACCAAGCCTGCCGAAGGTGGCGACCTGAAGATCGTCCTTGCTGCGCGGCTTGTAATTGGGTCCCTTGGTGATGTTGAGGGGGTGCGCCGACAGCGCGTCCAGATGCGTCTTCTCTGTGCATCCCTTTGTCCGCTTGAGCTTCGCGTTCAGACACAGGACAGTCCGTAGGAAGACCATCGGGTGCATCCTCGGGTGGGCCGGGTAAAGCTGATGTGTCCGCGAGTCGCCGAACGACGATGTGGCTCCCGCGATGACGGTCGCGCCGGGCTGCGCCGCGTGGACCCCTGCGTAGAAGCTGTTGAGCAGCTGGCGGTAGCGACGAGGCGCAAACAGCGCCTTGCCCTCCCATTGCGGCGCGAGGAACTGCGTCAGGTTGGGCTCCGTCCAAGCCTCGAAGTAGCGGACCCGGGGAAGACCGTGAAAGTGGCCCGAGTAGCGACGCGCGAGCGCCTGCGCGAACTTGCCGTACGCGGTCGCGTCGGGCTTCCAGGCCCCCGGCTGGATCCCGCGGGGAGGATGCGCTCCCTCGGCCCAGTCCGGCGCGCGGTAGACCGTCAGCATGACGTCTAGCCCACGCATCGTCGCGCTCCTGACGGCCGTGTCCAGCCGAGCGAATCCGTATGCCGGATCGGCGGGGTTGATTGGGTTCGCGGGCTTGCGTCGAACTGCGTTGCGCCAGTCCACCGTGATCCGGATGATCCCCGCGCGGGCGGAGACGGCCCGGTCGAGCCACATATCGCGGTTGGCGGTCGGCGGCGCGCTGGGGTCGAAGATGTTGTTGTCGGTGAAACCCGTGCGCAGCCCGCGCGCGTCAGCGCTCGAGGCTCCGAGGGCCGCCGCGAGGAGCGTCAGCGAGAGCGCGGCCGCGAGTGCACGCGGTCGTAGCCGCGGCGCTACACCACGAATCCGTTCGTTGATTCTGCGCCAGCTCAATCGCTCAGCCTTCCCCGCCTTCCTCGACGAAAACCTTAACAACCGGGGAGACGGTCGAATCGGTGGCGGGCAGTCTCCCCTTGGCGCTTTCACGCCGCGCTCGGTCGCGATACAGTGCCGCGCGATGACCCTTCGAGCTGGCGTCGCCAAGCTTGCGGGGGCTGCCCTGGCGGGGGCCCTACTGATCTTCGCCGCCCCGGCGGCCGCCCAGCCTTGCCACCCTCACCACGGCGGCGGCAACGCTGAGGTGGGCCAGTACCTGGAGAACGTCCCGGGCCCGTGCGGCAATCAGAGCATCGGCGGCGGCGGATCCGGGGACCAGGGCACCTCGAGCGGCTCCGGAACGAGCGCTGGGCTTCCCAGCGGGACCATCAGCCAGCTCGCGAGCCACGGCTCGTCGGGAGCGCAGGCTGCGAGCTTCGCCGAGGCCACGAATCCGGGTGGCCCCGAGCCCGCCGCCTCGAGCGGTAACACCAGCGGCAGCTCTTCAGGAGAGCCCACGGATGCCGCCGGCGGAACCGACGACGGAGGCTCGCTGCTGTCGGCACTGGGGCACTGGGTGACGGGCAACGATGCGAGCGCCAGCGACGCCGGTCAGGGGCTTGGCACCTGGCTTCCGATCATTCTCATCGCTGTGCTGATCGGCGGAGTCGCGACCATCGCGTTGAGGCGCGGTCGTACCGGATAGCCCCTTGGTCGGTGCCGGTGGTTCCGGGCCCGGGTCGACGGAGCCTCCCCTGACAACCTCGCGTCGCCTCCGCGTCGAGCCCGGTGCGGTGATCGCCTGGTTGATCCCGCTCGCGCTGATCGTCTATCTCGCGCTGAAGAACGGCGGCTACGACCCCATGCCGCGCGGTGACACCGGCGTAATCGCCTGGTGGATCGTCCTGGTCGGGTTGGCCGTCGGCGCGCTCCCCGCGATCAGGCTCCGGTCCCTCCCCGGCGCGCTCATCCTGCTGATCCTCGCCTTCGGCGCATGGACGGCGCTGTCACTCGTCTGGTCCCAGAGCGACGAGCGAACGATGACCGAGGTGGCTCGGATCGCCACCTACGCAGGGTTCCTGGTGCTCGCGGTCGGTTTGCAGCAACGTGGCTACGGTCGCGAGCTGCTCTTGGGCGCCACCGCGGGGATCGCGGTGATCACGGTGCTCGCCGCCCTGTCCCGAATGGAGCCGCCGTGGTTCCCGGCCCAGGAGACGGCGAGGTTCATCACCGGCATCGACATCGAGAGACGCCTCGCCTATCCCGTCAACTATTCGACCGGGCTTGCGGCGCTGACCGCGATGGGCATGCCGCTGTACCTGCAGCAGATGACCTCGGGGCGTACGATCCTGGGACGCAGCTTCGGCGCGGCAATGCTGCCGATCAGCCTGCTGACTCTCTGGTGGACGGGGTCGAGCCTGGCGATTCCGCTCGCGGCGGTGGGGCTGATCGTCTATCTCGTATTCACCAACGACCGGCTTCCCGCGCTCGCCTCGCTTGGTCTCGCCGCGATCGGGGGACTGGTGCTGATCCTCTTCTCACACTCGCGCGACGCCCTCGAGAGCGGCAGCGCGACAGGCGACGCGCTGCACGAGGGCGATCAGATGCTCGTCGTAGCGATCGTCGTCTGCCTGGTCATGATCGCCGCTCGATTCGCCCTGCAGCCCGTACTGGCGAGAATCCGGGAAGCGCAGATCGAGGTACCCGCCCGCCGTGTGCGGCAGGCGCTCATCGCAGGCGCGGCGGTGATCGCCGTCGCCATCGTGGCCGCGGCGGCGAGCGGCGTCCTCTCGGACCGGTGGGAGTCGTTCAAGTCCGCCACGGGCCTCGACCCGAATGAGGGGGGCCAGGGGGCGCAGCTCACGGACGTCAGCGCCCGGGGCCGCTACCAATTCTGGGCCGGGGCCGTTGACGCCTGGGAGTCGAAGCCGGTACTCGGCATCGGCCCGGGCACGTATGAGTTCTGGTGGGCGCAGCACGGCGATCCGGACGCGGCGATCTTCGTGGTCAACGCGCACTCGCTGTACCTGGAGTCCCTCGCCGAGCTGGGGCCGCTCGGATTCCTCTTGATCTGTGCATTCGTCCTGGTCGCCCTGATCGCGGGAGCGATGCGCGCCTGGAGGTCGACGCTCGGCGACCGCCCGGAACTGGCAGCTGCGCTTGGCGCGAGCTTCGTGTTTGCCGCGGCCGCGGCGGTCGACTGGGTCTGGCAGCTGGCGGCGCTGTCGGCGGCGTTCCTGGTTCTCGCCGCGGTCGCGGTCGGGGGCGGCGCCGCAGTCGACGCCGAGCCCACGGCCTCGCGGGACGAACCGCGCGCGCCGGCCTGGAGGCGCCTGGTCCCGGCCGTCCTGACCGCCGCGCTCTGCGTTCTGGCCCTGATCGCAATCGGGCTCCCGCTCGCGAGCGATTCGGCGGTCGAGCAGAGCCGCCAGCAGGTCGCCGACGGGGATCTTGACTCCGCGCTCGATTCCGCCGAGGACGCCGTGGCGATCGAGCCGTTCGCATCGACACCCCGACTGCAGGAGGCGACCACACTCGAATTGATGGGCCGCATAGACGAGGCGGTCGCGGCCGCGCGCGAGGCGACCGCCAAGGAACCGACCAACTGGCGGCCGTGGCTCGTTCTCTCTCGCCTCGAGACGAAGGCGCGCGACGCGGACGCCGCGCTGAGCGCCTACGAGGAGGCGCGGTCGCTCTTCCCGCGCGGCATTCCGGGTCCGACCGACTGACGGTTTGCACGTCGCCGTCGATCTGCGTCTGCTCGACCGCGACGGGATGGAGCACAGCGGGATCGGCCGCTATGCGGTCGAGGCGACACGAGCCCTTCGGGCGGCGAGGCCGAGCTGGAGCCTCAGCCTCCATTCGAACCGGCCGGATCTGTTCGGCGAATCGCCGGGTACGAGCGTGCACCGGACCAGTTGGCCGACCGGCGTCGCCGGCGGCAGGGTCGCTTGGCTTCACCTCATGGCGGCCAGCGCCACTCCCACCGTTCCCGATGTCTGGTGGAGCCCCACGTTCACCCTGCCCCGCGGATGGCGTGGGCCCGCGGTCGTGACGGTCCACGATCTCGTCTTCAGGCTCCGGCCGCAGCTGTATCGGAGCCGCATCCGTGCCCTGTATGCCTCGCGCGCAACCCGCGTCGCTGCCGGCCGTGCCGAGCAGGTGCTGTGTCCGTCGGCCACGACCGCGGACCGCCTCGTTCGCGAGTTCGGCATCGATCGCGAGAAGGTGGCTGTCGTGCCCTGGGGAATCGGCGACGTCTTTCGCGGAGCAGCCGCGGGTCCGGACGACGGCTACGTCCTGTTCGTCGGCCGGTGGGAGGCGCGAAAGGGGCTGGGGCTCCTGCACGGGGCGATCCGCGAGCTCGCGGCGGGTGGCCGTCGTCTGCAACTGGTGGTGGCCGGCGGCCCGGGGTGGGGCGCGGCGGCGGAGATCAGAGCGCTGCGCGCGGACCCCGCCGTCGAGCTGATCGAGGAGCCCAGCGACGAGCGGCTGGCATCGCTTTATGCCCGGGCGATGGTGCTCGTCTATCCGTCGACCATGGAGGGGTTCGGGTTTCCCGTGGCGGAGGCGATGGCGGGCGGATGCCCGGTGGTGGCCTCGGACCTACCGGAGCTCCGTGAGCTGGCCGGCGACGCCGCCACCTACGTGGAGCCGGGAGACAGGCGCGCGCTCGCGGCGGCGCTGGCCGCTCTCGCTGACGACCTCGAACGACGGCGAACGATGGCCGCCAGGGGCCGGGAGCAGGCGGAGCGATTCAGCTGGAGCGACTGCGGCGAGCTCACGGCAGGGGCCCTCGAGGAGGCGGCGGCCCGAGGTTCGGTCGCCCGTCGCTCCTAGCCTCCAGGACGCGGCGGTAGAGATCACGCATCTCCCGCGCGCGATCCGCGAGCGAGTGCCGGGCCACGGCGCGGGTACGAGCCGCGGCACCCATCGCCCGGCGCCGCTCGGAGTCGCCCAGCAGGGTGCGGATGGCATCGGCAAGCGCCCCCGGATCGGCGGGTGGCACGACGATGCCCGTTACTCCGTCCTCAACGGCCTCGACCGTCCCGCTGCCGGTATCGGTGACGACCGCCGGCAACCCCATGGCCTGCGCCTCCGCGACGGCGATGCCGAACGACTCCGCGCGGCTGGTGGACGACAGTACGAAGCAGTCGCTCGCGGCGAGAAGGGCGACCAGCTCATCCTCGTCAACCCCGCCCGCGAGTCGCACGTTGGGAACGTCGCGAGCGAGCTCGGCGAGACGCTCCCGCTCCGGACCGTCGCCGACGATCAAGAGCGAGCAATCGAGGCTCCGCGCCGCCGCGATCAGGTGCTCGTAACCCTTGTAGTAGACGAGCCTGCCGACGCTCACCACCAGCGGCTCGCCGTAGCGGCGACGCAGCTCGGCCCGGCGCTCGCGGGAAACTGCCTCGCTTCGGTAGCGCTCGACGTCGACCGCATGCCGGATCACGTGGACCCTGGACGCGTGGCCGCGAAGGAACGGCGATGTCTCCACGAGCCGCCAGCTGCCCGCCACGATCGCCGCCGAGCGATCGAGGAACGCGTCCACGAGCGCCTTGTAGGCGCGCGAGAACCGAGCCTGGCGATCGATGTCGGCGTGATAGGAGGCAACGATGGGTCGCCCGCGGCGCCCCAGGAGAGCGGCCGCCTCCCCCGGCGGGTTGGGCATGTGCGCATGGATGAGGTCGCCTGGTGTGCGACGCACCCATCGCGGCAGCGTCGGGGCGACCGGGGCCGAGAGCAGGCGGGGCCCGAACTCGGCGACGCGAACCTCAATGCCCTCCCCGACGCGGGTCACCTCGGACCGCGCGGACCGAGCACATACGACCACGTTCGTGACGACCTCCGGCGCCATCGCGTCGCGCAGCGTGCCGATCTGCTTCTCGACGCCGCCGGCCACCGGCGGAAAAACGTCCTTGTAGACGTGCAGCACCTGCATGTGGTCGCTCGGCTCGGCGGGCAAGGTTTCGGCCCCCGTCGCGATTGCGGGTCACGGGCATGACTGCAAAATCGCGCTTGACGCTGGACTCGGAAAGACAATACGATCACCACGACGCTGTCAGGGTCAGTGGGTACACGTCGGAAGGGGCAACACCTTTGCGAATCCTGATCACGGGGGGAGCAGGATTCATCGGATCTCATGTGGCGAGAGCACTCGCCGGACGCGGCGATGAGATCCTGATTCTCGACGACCTCAGCACCGGAACGCGGGACAACGTCGAGGACCTTCTCACGGACGGTAGGACCGAGCTCGTGGCCGGGTCGATCATGGACACGACCCTGGTGGAGGAGTGCATGGGCCAAGCGGATGCGTGCTTCCACCTGGCGGCGGCCGTCGGGGTCCGCCTCGTGGTCGATCAGACGCTGGATTCGATCCGAACGAACGCGCTGGGGAGCGACATCGTGATCTCCGCGGCGGCGCGGCTCGGTCGCCGGCTCCTGTTCACGTCGAGCTCGGAGGTCTACGGCCGAGGCGAGGGGCGGCCGCTGTCGGAGCTCGGATCGCGCGCCGTGGGGTATCGCATGCATGCCCGCCGCGCCTACGCCAGCTCGAAGATGTACGCGGAATCCCTGGCGCTCAGCTGCGTGCGAGAGCTGGGCTCCGAGATGGTCGTGTCCAGGCTGTTCAACGTGGTCGGGCCTCGGCAGCGGGGGACATACGGCATGGTCCTCCCCCGGTTCGTCGAGCAGGCGATGCGCGGCGCCGACCTGACCGTCTACGGCGACGGCTCGCAGTCGCGGTGCTTCCTCCACATCGCCGATGCCGTGCCGGCGCTCATCGGCCTGATCGAGTCCGACCCGGCGGTCGGGGAGATCTACAACGTCGGCTCGCCGAAGGCGGTTCGGATCGACGATCTGGCGCGCATGGTGATCGAGCGCACCGGGTCGTCCTCCGGAATCCGGCACGTACCCTTCGACGTCGCGTACGAGTCGGGCTTCGAGGACCTCGAGCACAGGATCCCGGACATCACCGCCGTTCGGCGCATTCTCGATTGGGAGCCGCAGCGAAGCCTCGAGGAGGCCATCGACGACACCTGCCGCGAGTTGAGACCGACCTTGGACACCCAGGACTCGCAGGATCATGACTATGTCGCTTGAGCTGAAGGCGCTCGTGGCGGTCGCCGTGGCCATGGCCGTGGCGGGTCTGGCCACTCCCGTCATGGCGCGCGTCGCCTCGGCGATCGGGCTGCTCGACCGACCCGGGGGCTACAAGCAGCACGAGCGGCCAACTCCCTACCTGGGCGGGGCTGCGATCCTGCTGGGCGTCGTGGCCGCGGCGCTGCTGGTGCAGGGGGTGGGGAGCCCAATCGCGGTCATCCTGCTCGCTGCCGCCGCGATGTGCGCCGTCGGCACGATCGACGACTGGCGCCCGATCGCTCCGGGCACTCGCCTCGCTGTGCAGGCAGTCATCGGCGCGGTGATCTGGGCGGCCGACGCGGGCTGGGCCACCTCCGGTCCTTCGTGGCTCGAGCTCCTCATGACGATCGGCTGGGTGATGTTGGCGGTCAACAGCCTCAACCTGCTGGACAATCTCGATGGCGCCGCGGCGAGCGTCGCCGCTGCCTCCGCCATCGGGGTCACGGTGATCGCGATCGCCGCGGGTGGTTCCGCGTGGGCGGCGGTCCTGGCGGCGGGCCTTGTTGGTGCATGCCTCGGCTTTCTGCCGTTCAACACTGCGCGCCCCGCCCGCCTGTTCCTGGGTGACGGGGGCAGCACCCTGATCGGATTCGTCATCGCCGTCTCCGCCATGGGTGCCTTTGATGGCGAGCCGTCGCCGAGCGTGTATCTGGCCGCGGGCCTCCTCGTCGCGGTGCCCCTGCTCGACACTGCCCTCGTCGTGATATCGCGTCACCGGCGCGGCATATCGATGCTGAGCGGCGGCCGTGACCACCTCACCCACCGCTTGAACGCGCGGCTGGGCGACCCGCGCATGGTGGCACTCGAGCTCGCCGCGGTGCAGCTTGTCTTGGCGGCGATCGCCACGTTCGCGGTCCTCATCGGCCCGCTCGCGGTCCTGGTGGCGGCCGGGGCCTATGCGATCGCGACGGCGGCCACGATCATGAGCTTGGAGGCGGCCTTCAGGGCGGCCCCCGCCCCTGGTGTGGCACCTACGGCTGCCGGGGCCGAGGGAGGCGCGATGCCGATGACCACGCCGGCCGGCCCGCCGCGTCCGGTGATCACGAAATAGGGACTACGAGGGAGCACGAGATGGAAGAGAAGCTACGTAGGAACGGCGACCGCGCCCCGATTGGTGCGTCCGAGCGCGTCCTCGAGATCGATGGCCGGGTGATCGGCGACCACACGGATTGCTATGTGATCGCAGAGATCGGGCACAACCATCAGGGTTCGCTGAAGCAGGCGATCGAGCTGTTCAAGAAGGCGGCCGAATGCGGCGTCGACGCTGTAAAGCTGCAGAAGCGGGACAACCGCGCCCTCTATACGACGGAGTACTACAACCGCCCGTACGACCACGAGAACAGCTTCGGGACGACCTACGGGGAGCATCGAGAGGTCCTCGAGTTCGGGCGCGACGAGTACCTCGAGCTCCAGCAGGTGGCCCGCGACCTGGAAATAACGATGCTGGCCACCGCCTTCGACGTCCCGAGCGCGGACTTCCTCGCCGAGCTCGACGTCCCGGCGATCAAGATCGCCTCCGCCGATTTGAGGAACACGCCGCTCCTTCGCCACGTCGCCGGACTCGGCAAGCCGATGATCATCTCCACCGGCGCCGCCCGCCTCGAGGACGTCCACCTGGCCCACGAGGTCGTCGCTCCGATCAACTCTGAGTTCGCCTTCCTGCAGTGCACGGCGGTGTATCCGCCGACCTGGGAGGAGCTCGACCTGCGGGTAATCGACACCTACCGGCGGGAATTCCCGGACACCGTGATCGGCTATTCGGGCCACGACTCCGGGATCGCGATGGCGACGGCCGCGTACGTGCTGGGCGCCCGAATCGTCGAGAAGCACTTCACGCTCAACCGCGCCCTAAAGGGCACGGACCATGCGTTCTCGCTGGAGCCGCACGGTCTGCAGAGCCTCGTTCGCGACCTGCGAAGGACGCGGGTCGCGCTGGGCGACGGCAGCAAGCGGATGTACCGGAGCGAGACCGAGCCGGCCAAGAAGATGGGCAAGAAGCTCGTGGCCGCCAGGGACCTGCCGGCGGGACACGTGTTGGCCGAGGAGGACATCGCGGCGAAGTCACCTGGTGATGGCCTTCCACCCTGCGAGCTCGATCGGCTGGTCGGGCGGCGGCTCGGATACCCCGTGACCGAGGAGCTGCCGCTGACCTTCGATCTTCTGGAGGACCCGGCAGTCGGCGGGCCGGGACGGCTCGCGCGGGCCAGCGGCGAGGTCGACGGGTCGCCGGTCGCGGCAGCCGCCGGCGACGATGAGAGCTGACTGGAGGCTCGACGGCAAGGTCGCGGTCGTGACGGGGGCGGCGGGCAGGCTGGGGCCCGTCTGGGGAGCCGCGCTCACCGACGCGGGCGCGACGGTCGTCGGGTTGGACGTCCGCGCGGGGTCATCCGAAATCGGGTTCGAGATCGAGTCCGCGGACGTCACCGACGCCGAGTCGGTTCGCGCCGCGGCCGGGCGTATCGAGAGCGTCGTGGGCCCCGTGGACGTCTTGGTGAACAACGCCGGCATCGACCAGCCGCCGGACGCGGCCGCGAGGACTTACGAGATCGAGAACGTGCCGCTCGACGACTTTCGCCAGACGCTTGACGTGAACCTCGTGGGCACGTTCAACGCCACGCAGGTGTTCGGCGCCGGGATGCGCGATCGCGGACGGGGATCGATCGTCAACATCGGGTCGCTGTACGCCTCACAGGCCCCGGACCCGGGGCTCTACGACCACATCGAGGTCGATCCGCCGTTCCTGAAGCCGCCGGCCTACGCGGCGTCGAAGGCCGCCGTGGTCTCGCTCACCGCCTACTTCGGGCGGCTCTGGGGAGCCGCCGGCGTCAGGGTGAACTCCATCTCCCCCGGGGGCGTCGCAGCGGATCAGGACACCGAATTCGTCCGCAAGTACACGGAGCGCGTGCCGCTGGGCCGGATGGCCGATCCGGAGGACCTCACCGGTCCGCTTCTGTTCCTGGCCTCGGACGCGTCCCGCTACGTGACCGGGCAAAACCTCCGCGTCGACGGCGGGGTCACCGCCTGAGGCGGTCATGGCGATGCCCCGGTCAGACCTATACTGCCGCGCTCTATGATGCGCCGCTTCGCCTGGCCCATCGCCATCCTCGCCGTCCTCCTCGGCATCGCCGCGGGGTTCTTCGTCGGTCGCGAGACCGATTCCAGCGAGGAGACCGTCACCGCCTCGAGCGGATTGAGCCCTGCCGAGATCGAGGAGGCCAAGGCGAGCGAGGTCACCTCGGGCCACATCGACGCATCCGACGTCGTCAAGGTGTTCCCACCGCAATTCCTGACCGACGGCGACGTCGCCAAGGAGAAGAAGGGCACGCCCGCCCGAGCGTTCCTCGAGTGGTGGCAGGCATACCAGTGGCACGATGCTCAAACGGTCGTGTCACTGACGAGCCCGGAGACTCTGAAGACCATCGGGAGCGACAACCTGACGCAGCTCGTTGACATCCAGACGCTCCCGGGCATCGAGGTCCTGGGCGTGAGCGAAAGCGGGAGCGCCGCAACCGTGAATGCCGGGCTGCTCCAGTTCGAGCCTCCTCGACCGGGCGCGCCGCAGCCGAACAAGCCGACGAGCTCGGAGCCCAGCTCCTTCCTGATGACGAAGGAGGACGGGAAGTGGCTCTTCGCTCAGACCCAGTTTCTGGAGCTCAAGCTGCCAAGCCTCCAGCAGTGATCTGCGCCTGACGCTCGTCCCTTTCAGGGGACGCTGCCAGGCCCATGACCGCGCCTCAATCCGTCCCAAGCAGTAGCCGCACGTTCTCGGGCGCCCCGACGTCGGCGAGATTCCGGTACGGCGCGTCTTGACGGTAGTCCTTCTGAAACTCGAAGGCGTACGGGGTCAGGTACTGGAATACGACGAGTTGCCGTGGCGGCGCACCGGCCTGCACCCGGCTCCCGAAGTGAAAGCAGCGACTGGTGTCCACAAAATGTCCCGTGCCGCGAGGACCGTCGAGCACGGTTCGATCAGGCCCGACCGCCGCATTCACGGTTTCGTCCGTGACCCTGGTCTCCGCGAGGCGGTAGTCGACGCTCTTCGCCAGATGCCTCGAGTCCGAAGCCGGCAAGACGGTCAGCGGACCCGAGGCCGCGGTCACGTCGCTGCAATGAAGAAAGAGCTTGAGCTGGGTGACGTCCGCGTGATCGAGATGGAAGAGCTGTGAGCTCCAGGTGGGTTGAGCGACGTGGGGTGAGTACCAGACGTCGACGTAAGTCAAGATCGGGATCATCCCGAGGTAGTCCGAGACGATTGCCACCACCTCGTCGCTGAGCGCCAGCCTCATGTAGGCGGAGCCGAGATCGAGCTCGCTTTCCGGGAGGAAGCCCTTCGCCATTGGCTTCTTGACACGCTGGAACAACGCCTCGTGCCCGATGCGCCCAATTAGCCCCAGGGCCGACTCGATCACGGCCTCGGCGCCGGGCAGGGACTCGGGCTCAGCCCGGGCAAATCCCAGCTTCTGACTGACCCGCAACGACGCGTTCTTCCCCAGCTCCCGCCCCAGGTTCCTTCGACGCTCGTGCGCCGGCGAGGTCGCGGCGTTGCGACGGGCGCTCACATAGCGCGCTCTCTGCTCGAGCGAGCCGCGCCGCGCGGTTTCGTGCGGACTGTCCTTGGGCGCGCGGGCGCCGCGGCGGCTTCTCGTCGACTCCTTCATCGGTGAATGAACGACATATACAGCAGCTCCTGCTGCGGTTGTTGTATGGATTCGCGGGATATGGAGGCACGGCCGGACCCGCTCGTGATCGGAGCCATCGGAGGCTCGGGCACGCGAGTCTTCAGCAAGATCATCCGCCGTGCGGGCGTCTTCATGGGTGGCCATGTCGACGCTCAGGAGGACTCACAGCCGCTGTCCCGGTTCTATAGGGAGTTTGCGAGCGAGTATCTCGCGGCGAGCGGCGACCTCGAGGATCGCCACAGAGAGCAACTCTCCGCGTTTCTAGCTGACTGTCTCCGCGAGCACCTCGAGGGCCTCCCCGACCCGGACAACCCATGGGGGGTGAAAAACCCGCGCAGCATTCTCATGCTGCCGTTCTGGCACGAACGCTTTCCGGCGATGCGCTTCCTCCATGTCATTCGCAGCGGTCTTGACATGGCCTACTCGGAGCAGCAAAACCAGATCCGCCGTCACGGTCACGCCATTCTCGGTCGCGACATCGATCGACCTTGGCGGGAGCGCGCGATGCTCTGGTGGGCACGAGTGAACGGCGCCGCGGCCGACTATGGCGAGGCCAAACTGGGTGACCGCTACCTGCGCGTTCGCCTCGAGGATCTCTGCGCCGCGCCGAAGAGAACCGTGCGGAGCCTGTTCGCGTTTGTCCAATCGGAAGGTCCGATCAAAGCGGCCGTCCGTGAGGTGGCGACCCCGCAGACCCTGGGACGATGGCGCGAGCGGCCGCAGAGCGAGGTCGTCCAGCTGACCACCCTCGGCGAACCGGCGCTCCAACGCTTCGGATACCTCTCCGCCTGAATCCCGCGAGTCAGGACAGGTCGGCGAGAGCGAGGACCTCGGCGTGGCTTGCCAGAGTCCGTTCCTCGATGTTGGCGACGGTCTCGCTGTCGAGCTCGTCGCGCCAGCGCGCCAGCGATTCATCGTGGATGTGCTCACCCGCGATGTCGTAGCTGGAATTAGGCCGCACCGGGAGGCGATTGAAGGTGGGCGCGAGCAGCATCTTGGACCAGGAGATCCCCAGCCATTCGGCGAGGGCCCGCATCACGCGCTCGGGTTCCTGAACGAGAGCCTCGTACGCGATCACCAGGACCGTGTCGCGTCGTTCGCGCTTGGCCGCGGCGATCTCCTCCGCGCCCCGCTGCCATAGCTCGAGTGTTTCGTCCAGCTCGCCGTAGCGCTCCGAGAACCGGCTGGCCGATGCGTACCAGGCACGCGGGTCGCGCAGCAGGGCGACGACGCGGCCGTCGGGATAGTCGGCGAAAAAGCGCTCCCTGCTGCTCCCCCACGCGGTCCGCGGCGCGAAGGCCGCCACCCAGCGCTTGGGCCGGTCGCGAATTCCCTGGTTGTCGATCCAGGCGTTGAAGAACGCCGTGAGGTAGTGGTCGATCACATCGCGCTGCGAGCGGGGCGGTGCGTCGGCGCAGCGCAGCCGAAACAGAGACCCGACGAGGCTCGGCACCACGGTGAACGGGAGCGTCGGGTATCCCTCGATCTCGTTCATGTCGGGCTTTTTCCGATAGCCCGCCGCAAAGAGCTTCGCGAGTACGGGCTCCGACAGAAGCTCGAGCCACGAGTCCGGCCCGTCGTCGATGTCCAGCGCCGGCCAATCGGCCTTCGTCGGGTGGCCGATGTGCAGCTCGTACGGGTGGACGTGCAGCTCCGGATGCCCGTCCAGCAGCGAGCTGAGCAGTGTTCCCCCGGACCGCTGTATTTGCGAAATGAGGACGAGCGGTTCCGTGACGGGGACCATGTCCTCTCGCCGCGAGCGGAAAAGGCGCTCGGCGTCAACCCAGCTCACGAGGCTGAGCGCCGGATGGACCTCCACCGCTCCGCCGGCCGGCTTTCGATCAGCCTCAACCGCAGTTCGCGGTAGCTTCTTCGCCACGCGCACATGATGACCGCCGCCGACGGAAGTGCCAGCGACCCCTGACGACACGCCGCTTCGACTCCTGCTCGACGAGGAACCACGTCCTGGCGCCGGCCACGTGCTCCTGCTTCCCATTCCCGCGGGCTCCGGAGCCGAGATCATCGCGCGGTCCCTGATGTCAAGCGTGGAGCAGGGCTCCTGGCGACTCGTGCCCTCCCCCGGTCCGGATGCCGACGTGCTGGCTCACCGCGCGTGGCACCGGGACCTCTGGCTTGCCCTCCCCTCGCCCGTGCGGAACTCGGTCCAGGCTGCCATCGGGCCAACCGCCGGGTACCTGGGGCCGCTACTGCGCGAATCCGGGCGGACTGTTGTCTTCGTCCGCGAGCCGGTCGCCGCCGCTGCGCTGATCGGCGACACCTTGCCCAAGAAGCGAGTCCTCGATCAGCTGGAGGCAAGATCCCCCGCCGAAGTCCCGGCGCGGCTCCTGCGAATCGCAAATCCCCAGAGCCGATCGTTGCTGGCGCCTTGGCACGACCCCTCGGAGCTGGTCGTCAGCCAGGGCCCGCCGCCTGACGCCGAACGCTGGCGCGAGGCGTTGTTCGGCGACGTGCTTCCGCGGGTCGAGGCGATCGCGATCGATCACGCGGATGGCCGCGCTCGAGAGCTCGCGCATCTGCTCGGAGGACGCCAGAAACCAGCCGTGCAGGCGGCTAGAGCGGCCGCCGGCGCGGGCGTCGCGGTCGTCGAGGACTCCAACCAGGCCGAATCGCTACGTGGACTCAACTGGCTCGACTCCGAGCTGTATGAACGCTGCAGCGACACCGGCTCGGCCGGCTGAGGGCGAATCGTGCGCTTCCTCGTCGCCCTCCGCCACCCCGGGTACGTCCGGTATCTGCACTCGACCATTCGCGGGCTCTGCGAGCGGGGACACGAGGTCACTGCCCTGGTCGGGATCGAAGCTCCCGCGACCAAGAGCCACGCCGGGCTGATGACCCGGTTCTCGGACGAGCTCGACGAGCTTGCCGGCGAGCTCGACCGTCTCACGATCCGTCCGGGTGTCGAGCCTCGGGGATCGCGGCGTCGCGATCTCGGGGGCTCTCTTCGCGCCTGGCTCGACTGCCTCCGATTCTTCGAGCCCGAATTCGCCGATGCGCCGAAGCTGCGCGCTCGCGCGCTGTCCCAGCTGCCGCTCCCCCTGCGCGAGCCCACCGAGGCCGCGGCGGCGTCGCCGGAATTCCGGCGGTCGCTGGCAGCCCTGATCCGAGCGCTCGAGCGCTCGTTGCCTGCGCCCGAGGCGGCGCGCCGGCTCGTCGAGGAGGAGCGCCCGGATGCACTGGTCGTGACCCCCCTGATCGAGCGGCGCTCGCCCCAGGTGACGTACCTACGCGCGGCTCACGAAATCGGGATCCCGGGTGCCGCGTGCGTCGCGAGCTGGGACAACCTCACGACTTCCTCGCTGATCCACGGGGAACCCGATCTGGTCACGGTCTGGAACGAGGCCCAGCGCGACGAGGCAATGGAGCTGCATGGGGTTCCGGCGAAGCGCGTCGTTGCCACCGGGGCGCCGATCTACGACCGCTGGTTCGAGCAGCAGCCCAGTAGCTCACGTCCCGAGTTCTGCCGGCGGATCGGACTGCCGGACGATCGCCCCTTCATTCTCTATGTGTGCTCGTCAGGGTTCATCGCGCCGGACGAGGCGGAGTGGATACCGGAATGGATCGACATGGTGCGAGGGAGCGGGTTCGACGAGCTCCAGGACATCTCGGTGCTGATTCGGCCGCACCCCCAACACCGCCTGTTGAAGGATGCGGCGGCGGCAACGCAGCTGGCTGAGGTCCCGGGAGTCGTGATTCACCCCCGCGAAGGCGCGCTCACAGTCGGTGGAACCGAGATCCCGGAGTACTACGACTCGATCCATCACGCCTCGGCAGTCGTGGGCGTGAACACCAGCGCGATGATCGAGACCGCCATCGTGGGTCGCAGTGTCCATGTGCTCCTAACCCGGCGATATCGGGATACCCAGGAGGGCGTGCCGCATTTCGCTCACCTGCGCTCCGCGGGGGGCGGCTTGATCGAGGTGGCGCGCAAGCAGCGCAAGCACGCTGCCGGTCTCGCCCGCGCGGTCCGTGGCGAAGACCAGGACGGTGTCGCGCAGCGCAGCCACAGCTTCCTCGAGGCGTTCGTCCGCCCATACGGCCTGGACCACCCGGCGACCCCGGTGCTGATCGATCAACTTGAGCGGCTGCCCGACGCCCGGCCGTCACCTCCCCAACCGGGCGCCGGGCTGCCTCCGGATCAGCTGCAGGCGTCGATCGCCGCGCTCGAACGGATCTTTGGGTTGGCGAAGCAGCGGCGCCGCTAACGGGTGCGGGTCCAGGCCTTCGCGTTGCTTGGCTTTCCGGCCTGAGGGAGCTTTGCTCCACCTTTCCGCACGCCGACCTTGGTTACATGCTTGAGGGCGGCGGCGGGGACGCCGGACCTGCGGGCCGCCGCGAACAGCTCGGCCTTCGGCTTCGAGGTGCCAATGGGCAACTCGCGGTCAAGCAGCTCCTGAGCGCGTTGCAGCGCCGCCTCGTTCACTTCCCGGCTGAGCGCCGTGAGCCGATCAAGGTCCGCGCCGAAGCCGTCGCCGGCGGATGCGACCGACCGGTCGAACAGCTCCTTTCCGAAGGCGTACAGCTCGGCGTCGAGCTGGTTGTGCGCGAGGATGAGCCGCCGCTCCTCTTCGGGCAGGTCCGCCACGAGTGGGCGGCCGATGGACACGTGTCGATTCAGGTAAGGCGTCAGCTCCAGGCCGAGCATCCTCTGCAGAAGGAGGATCGACTCCTCGAACCGCTCCTGAAGCCCGACGAATGCGAAGTCGCGCAGGTTTGCCTTTGCATCGTCGAGAGCGTTCTCGGGCAGCTTCCCCATGGGCGACGCATGGCCGCAGAGAAAGCGCGTCGCAAGGTTGCACATCATCGGCAGGCCCAGCTCGAACGCCTCCTCGATCGAGCCCGTCAGGACCTTCCCGCGGTTCAGCGCGCGCGGATCGCGCCCGTCTTGTCGCTGGCGAATGTGTTGGTAGTAGTGCGAAACGACCCGGTCGACGGGCTCGCGAAGGAACGTCAGGTAGCGGGTCCCCTGGGGGAGATGGCGCCGGTACACGGCGTACGGAACATGCCCGGCCGTCGCCCGACCGCCCCGGCGCTCCCATTCGAGCCAACCCCCGCGCCGCCTGGTGAGCTTGCGGGATGACTTCTTGGGCCCGACGACATAGTTCCCGGCGTCGTGCAGGGCGGATCTCGAGTATGCCTGGGCGAGCATGTTCACGACGGTTCCGCCGGCCGTCTTCGGGATGTGCACGAAGGCCACGACGCCGCACTGCGGGGGTAGCTCGCTTCGCGCCTCCCTCACGCGGGCCAGGGACTCCCGGGCCGTATCGGCCAGCCCGACGGCGAGAGATTCGATCTCTCGCAACGGTGCCTGCTTAGCGTCGCCCCCCATCCAGCCGGAACCCTCTCGGCGATGGATCGTAACCGGATCGACGGTCACGCATCCGCCCCAACATCCCGGGGCGGCTTTGCCTAGCATGAGGATCGTGGCAGCCGACACGGGAGGCAACGGCAGGGGGCCCGCCTCGCAATCTCTCCGGATCCTGGTCGTGCTTCGGGCGGTCAACATGGACCGCATCAGCGAGGGATTCCTGCGCTGCGCCCTCGAGCGCGGGCACACCATCCGGGTCGTGCTCGATCAGCGCAAGGACCGCCGCGGAGGGACGAGGGGTGACGAGAGCCTGTTCGACGTCCTCGAAGGCGAATTCCCCGGATTCGAATACGAGGTCCTCGCACCGCAGAGGGAAGCGTGGATCCATCCCGCGACGAAGCTGCGATGCGCAATCGACTATCTCCGCTACTTCGAGCCGGAGTTCGCCGCGGCGGAGGACCTGCGGGCCCGGAGCCGCGGCCGAGCGCCCTGGTACATGAAGCTTCCCGCCGCGCTGAGCCTCTTCCGGATTCGCGCGGTGAGGCGAGCCACGGATCGGCTGCTTCGCGCGGTCGAGCGCCGCATGCCGCTGTCGGAGCGAAGTCTCGCGACGATGCGGGAGTTCGAGCCCGACGTGGTCGTCGTCTCTCCGCTCGTCGAGATCGGCTCGCCGCAGGGCGATCACCTGCGCGCCGCGGACAGCCTGGGGATCCCGACGGTGCTCGTGGTTGCGAGCTGGGACAACCTCACGACGAAGGGCGTCATCCGCGATCGGCCGGACGCCACGATCGTGTGGAACGCAGACCAGGTTCGCGAGGCCACGGAGCTTCACCGCCTGCCGCGTGAGACGGTCGTCGCGACCGGCGCGCACAGCCACGATCACTGGTTCGACTGGGAGCCCGAGAGGACCCCGGAGGATTTCGCGCGCGAGGTGGGGCTCGAGCCGAGCCGCCGGTTCGTTCTCTACGTCTGCTCGTCCGGATTCATCGCCGGAGACGACGAGCCCGAGTTCGTGCGGGAGTGGGCACGGCGGCTCGCGGAGAGCGGCGTGTCCGAGCTCGAGGAGCTCGGGGTGATCGTGCGGCCCCATCCCCAGAACTTCCGGAGCTGGCGGGACGCCGACCTCGAGGACCCGGGGCGGATCGTGGTGTGGCCGCGGGGCGGCGTGGCTCCCACCCAGCTTCAGACCAAGCGCGACTACTTCGATTCGCTCTACCACGCGAGGGCGGTGGTGGGAATCAACACAACCGCTCTCGTCGACAGCGCGATCGTGCGGCGACCGGTGTTCACCATGGTCTCCGATCGCTTCCGGAGCACGCAGACCGGGACGCTCCACTTCTCGTACCTCGCGCGCGATGGTGGCGGCGGCCTGCTGAACGTCGCCCGGTCATGGGACGAGCACTTCGCCCAGCTTCACGACGCCGTGCGCTCGCCCGAGGCACATCGCGCGCGAATCGAGGCGTTTCTCACGGCGTTCGTCCGCCCCCATGGGCTCGATCGTCCGGCGGCGCCGCTGGCGGTGGATGCCATCGAGGGCGCCGCCGCCGGCGAAAAGGATCCGGTGGTGCCGCGGGGCCCGCTTCGGGGGATGGTGGGCATCACGGCGTCGGGGCTGGGTCGGCTCCACGTCTTCCTGCGGGATCTGCGGCCCCAGGAGTTCCGCAAGCGCGCGCAACGCCGGCGCAAGCGCCGGGCGCGCGCGCAGCGGCACAAGCAGCCGCGGGCTCCGAAGCAGCCCAAGCGAGTGCGCATGCCCACCGACTCACAGCAACCCGCCGAGAGCCCAACGGAGGAGGCGCCCGACGAGCGCGTCGAAGTCGAGCGCACCGGATGATCCCGAGGACCTTCCACCACATCTGGCTCGGACCGGATCCGCTGCCCGAGGAGCACCGACCCTGGATCGAGAGCTGGAGACAGCACCATCCGGAGTGGGAATTCAGGCTCTGGACCGAGGAGAACCTCCCGGATGATCCGATCCGCCCCGAGGTCCTCGAGCGCCTTCGTGCACCGGTCGAGCGCGCCGACATCCTGCGCCTGGAGGTTCTGTACCGCCACGGGGGGGTGTACCTCGACACCGATCTGGAGTGCCTGCGCCCGATCGATCCGGCGCTCGACGGCGAGGCGTTCGTCGGTGTGTGCCATAAGCCCGACCGCATTACCAATACCGCCATCGCAGCGGAGGCGGGGCACCCACTCCTCAAGCGCGCGCTCGAGGAGGTGTGGCCGATGGAGATGTACTGGAGCAGCGCCTCGGAGCGGCTGAAGGAGGTCGCCGGACCGCTGCTCTTGGAGCGGATAGTCATCGACTATCCGGATATCAAGCTCCTCGATCCGCCGGTGTTCTTCCCCGCCACCGCGGAGGAGAGGGAGGACGCGATCGCGGTGCACCACATGGCGCGCGTCTGGCACAACGCCACGACGCTTCGGGCGGCGATGCTGCGTGCTGAGAAGCGCTTGGAGAAGACGAAGGCAAGGCTCACCGAGGAGGAGCGCGCCCACGAGGCCACCCGCCAACGCCTCCGGGAGCTCGAGGAGAGGATCGGCGCCCAGAAGACGAAGGCAAAGCTCGCAACGGAAGAACAGGCGCACAGGGCCACCAAGAGGCGGCTTAGGAAGAGGCTTCGCCGGAACTGATTTCTGACCGTCCGCCCAAGCGGAACGCTGGTAGCTTTCGGCCGGAATGCACTGGAAGGACAGCCCACTCGCCAGGCGGACCAGGGAGCTGAAGGGAACGCCACTGGCGGCCACGATGGAGCAGGTGAGCAGGTTCGCGGCGCGGCAGTCGTACCGCGTCTACGAGCAGGACCTGAACGCCGACAGCCAGCGCAGGCTGGCCGAGCATCGGCCGGCGCTGGAGCCCACCCAGGCCAAGGTCGTGGAGGGCCTCGAGGCCCAGGGCTACTCGATCGTGCCGTTGACGGAGTTCTTCTCCAGCTCCAACGGCGACCTGTGGTCGCAGCTCACCGCCGAGCGCGATCGCTTCATCGAGCGGGTCGAGGAGGACATCGCCAAGCGGCGTGAGAAGGAGGAGGCAAAGGCCAGGAAGGGCAAGAAGCGCAAGGGCCTCGGCAAGGGCGACTACATCAATCGCCTGCTCAGCAAGGACCAGCCGCCGCTGGGCGGCGACGATCCCTGGCTTCGCATCGGCGTCTCGGACCGCGTGCTGGACGTCGTCAACTCCTACTTCGGCATGTGGTCGAAGCTCACCTACGTAGACCTGTGGTACACGCCCCCGGCGCCGCCGGGCGTGACCCGAGTCTCGTCGCAGCGCTGGCACCGCGATTACAACGACGCCCACCTGGTCAAGATCTTCATCTATCTCGATGACGTCGACGAGGAGACCGGACCCCTCGACTACGTCCCGGCGAGCACCCCCGGCGGGGAGTACGAGAACGAGTGGCCGTGGCGACCGGTCAGCAACGACCTCTACCCGCCGCAGGACGAGTTCGAGAAGCGAATCCCGAAGTCAGCGCAGGTGGCGCTGACCGGACCCGCCGGCTCGATGGCCTTCTGCAACACGAGCGGCTTCCATCGCGGGGGGTACGTGACCGGCAGCAGGCCGCGCGTCATGGCCGTCTACAACTACTCGTCCCCGGCGTCCCTGGCCGCCCTCACGCTGCGGAACTTCACGCCCGAGGTGTCCGGCGACGGTCTCTCGGAGCAGGCGGCGTTCGCGCTGACCGACTGACGCTCGGCGTGACGTAGCGTTCCCGGGCGTGATCCCCCGGATCATCCATCACATCTGGATCGGGCCGGATCCGCTTCCCGCGGATCATCGCCCCTGGATCGAGTCGTGGAAGCGCCATCACCCGAGCTGGGAATACCGCCTCTGGACCGAGAAGAACCTGCCGGAGGACCCGATCCGCCGGGAGATCCTGGAGCGGTTGCGCTCGCCTGTGGAGCGGGCGGACATCCTGCGTCTCGAGATCCTCCACCGCCATGGCGGCGTCTACGTCGATACCGACGTGGAATGCCTGCGCCCGATCGACGACGTTCTCGCCGAGCACGACTTCGTCGGCGTCTGCCTCAAGCCCGGACGGGTGACGAACACGCTCATCGCGTCGGTCGCGGCGCATCCGCTGCTCGAGCGCGCGCTTCGCGAGGTCCGGCCGCTTCAGGTCTACTGGACGGCCTCGGCGGCACCCGACGACCTGAAGGCGGTCGCCGGCCCCCCGTTGATTCGACGACTCGTCGCCGAGTACCCGGACGCGAAGCTGCTCGAGCCGCCGCTGCTGTTCCCCTCGACCGACGAGGAGCGCGAGCGGGCGATCGGTGTGCACCATCTCGCCCGCTCCTGGCACAACCTCACGGCCATGCGCGGGGCCATGGAGCTCGCCGAGCGGCGGCTTGAAGAGGCGAAGCGCGAGCTGGAGAAGGAGAGGCGCCGCCACGCCGCGACGAAGAGGCGCCTGGACAGAGTCGAGGGAGGCTCCGGAAGGCTCGGGATCCGGGGCTGGATTGCCGGCCTCAGGCGCCGTGCCTGAACCCGGTTAGGTTCGCGCGGCAGGTGGCGGGCTTCCGGCGAGCGTCGCTAGTCTGCGATCCGACTTGGTGCAGGAGGAGATACTCGACCGGCTCGAGTGGTGGGCCGAAAAGGTGGCGGCCGAGAGCGAGGAGCTCCCGGAAGATCTTCCGGAGGACGAGTTGCTCGAGCGGCAGGCGGCGTGGTACGCCGATTTCTTCACGCTCGACGATGGCTGGCTCTACGCCGCCCCCGACGATCCGGCAATGCGCGATCGGCTCCTCGACGAGGAGGGGATGAGCCCGGACTTCGCGGACCTGGTCCTGGCCAAGATGAGAGAGCGCGCCGCGGCTCGCTAGGGCAGGAGCTCCTCGACGGCGGCGACCAGCCGGTCGGTGGCGGAGCCCCCGCCGCCGGGAGCGCGGATGAACGTCTCGACGAAGCGTCGCCGCCGGGGGGCGCCTCTTCCCGGATCCGCCAGGGCATCGCAGAGCTGGCCGAGGTGCTCGTCCATCGAGGCCGAGGCCCTCACCGCATCCGGCTCGCCGACGAGGCGCCTGAAGTGGGGAAGCTCCTCCTGGCTCGAGCGAAACGTCGGGCCGGGGAACGCCAATGCGGGGCGATCGAGGATCGTGCTCTCGATCAGAGCCGAGGTATTCACGCCCACAACCGCGTCGGCGTGGATGATCGAGTCGAAGTAGTCGGCTCGCGACGCCTCGTCCACCGGGTCGGCGCCGGCAGGGGGAAAGATGACCACCGCGGGCTCAGCAGGGACCGCATCATTCCACTGGGCGCTGTTCAGAGGGTGCGGGCGCACGATGACGTTCGCATTCGCGACGCGCTCGTCGCCGGCGGAGCGCAGGGCGCGCAGCCAGCGCTCCACGGCTTCGCGCTCCCGCTCGGCGATGAACGGCGACGAGCAGGCGTAGAGGATCGTGGCCCGCTCCGTTTCCAGGCCCAGCTGCCCGAGGAGCTCCTCTCGGGAGCGTGACGGCCGCCACGACGGCCAATGGTCGTACGGCCAGGCCCCGGTCACCACGACCGACTCCCGAGCCGCACCGTGAAGCTCCACCGCCTGCCTCCCCTGCTCCTCGTTCCACACCGCGACGCGGTCGGGCTGGGCGTGCATCAGGCCCCTGTTGGTGAGGTTGTCCCAGCTGTACACGCACGCCACCGTCCCGATCCCGAGCCGCTGCGCGGTACGGACCCAGGCGCGCTGCCGGGTCCTGAACTGGACCAGGGGCGTCGCGATCAATGTGTGAGGCCGTCGCGCCCCGAGCTCGCGGCGGATCGTGGGCGCATCACCCAGGCCATGGGCGGTGCGCGACA
>JBJMKM010000048.1:0-14441 GCA_045805825.1 Solirubrobacterales bacterium | reverse complement strand
CGAGGGCTACATCCCAGCGCCCGCGAAGTGCGGCTTTTCAGTGGTCTTCTAGCCCGAGCCGACCGCCACCCCGAAGGGGCCGGAGACGCCGGTGATGAAGCTCTGGTTCGGGTTCTGCCCGTTCAGGTCGGCGCGGCCGATCGTGCCCGTGAGCTGGTTGGGCCAGTAGACGTGGCCGGAGTCGACCGCCACCCCTTCGGGGGCGAAGGGGCGTGTTCGGATTCCCGTAAACGACGTGGGTTGGGGCGAGACGCGCAGCGAGGCTCGCGAAGCCGCCGGGTTGCGGGAGTAGGCGTTTCGCAGGAGAACATCGCCGGTTTCATTCAAGGGCCGAAACGTGTGTCGGATAGGGTCGGCTCGACCCCGAGCAAGGAGAACTGACCGATGAGCATTGTTGTCCGCTTCGCCCCGCCGTCGCCGCCCCCCACTTCTCAGTACGACGAAACCATCCGCCGCCTGGAAGGGGATGGCGGTGAGTTCCCCCCGGATGGGTTGGAATACCACATCGCCTTCCTCGTGGATGGCGGCATCCGTGTTAGCGAGATCTGGGACTCGCGGGAGAAGTGGGAGGCGTTTGGCGAGCGTCTGATGCCGATACTGGCCGACGTGGGGATCGAGCCAGGCGAGCCGGAGGTCTTCGAGGTCCACAACATCATCAGGCGCTAGCCGACACGGCCTATTAGGCTCGAAGTCGGTGGGCTGCGGGAGTAGGCGATGTCGCAGGAGAACGTGGAGATCGTTCGGCGAACCTACGACGTCATCAACGCGATCGGCCGCACCGGTTCCGAGCTCGTTGACATCGAGGCCTTTGCGCCGGACCTCTGGGCCCGACTCGATCCCGCCTTCGAACTGCACGAACGGCGCGACTTGCCCGACGCGAAGGTCTACCGGGGCCGGGTGGAGGCAAAGGAGTTTTGGCGCAAGACCCAGCAGCTCTTCGCGGAGGTCCTCTGGGAGCCACTGGACTTCACCGACCTCGGACACGCGATCGTCGTCGAAACGCGAATCGCAGTCATCGGGCGCGGTAGTGACGTCCGTGTCGAGGCCGATGAGACCGACGTCTTTTGGCTCCGCGAGGGGATAATCGTTCGCCTGCAGGGGTTCCCCACCAAAGCCGAAGCCCTCGAAGCCGCCGGGCCGCGGGAGTAGCGACCTCAGCATTCGAAGCTCGCGATCCGGACCGGCGGCATAGCGGGATGAACGGTCATCGTGCGTGACCCGACCCTTTCCCCCCGGGAGGTCTTCGTGGGCTTGGAAGTCTGGTAGGTGTCAGTTCACCGAAGCCTCAGTCGGCGTACTCGGGATCGTTGGCATCTCCCCGGGTTGGAGTTGGCAAGTAGCCACGAACACCTTCAGCTCTGCCGGGGTCATGGTCTCAGCGTCCATGTCCCCCTCTCTTGGATGCGAGCCGCCGCGAGGTGCACAACGAAAAACCCCGCGGCGGCCCATTGCATCAGGGCCCATACCGCGAAAGGGAATGGAGGCTGCCGCGAACCACCGCTATCTGTAAATCCGCGGCAAACCCAACATCACCCGTCTTGCCTTGGGAGGGGCAAGGTCATGTGCTCAGTCCGGTCACGGCGCAGAACGCAGACGGGCGGAACACGGCCAGGTCCAGTCTTTCCTCTGCTCGCAAAGCGATCAAGTTGGACTGGAAAAAAGTTGAGTCGGCATTACTCGCCTGAACGCGCAGCCCGCCCTTGCGGTAGATCGCCGCACCCTGCGAGGAACCGATCAGCGCGGTGCCCGGCGTCAGGCGGTGGGGACGCAGGCGAAGGCCATCAGGCGTCCTTCTGATTCCGGCGGCGCCGGCGCGTAGGCTCGATCCGTGAAGGACTGGCCCCACGTCTACGCACATGTCGACATGGACGCCTTCTTCGTGTCGGTGGAGCTGCTGCGCAGGCCCGAGCTTCGCGGCAAGCCGGTGCTCGTCTCGACCGGGACCATCGCCAGCCGAGGGGTGGTGATGGCCGCCTCGTATGAGGCCCGCAAGTTCGGCGTTCATTCCGCTCTACCGCTGGCGGTGGCCCACCGCCGGTGTCCGCAGGCGATTCTGATCCCTCGCGACATGGCCTTCTACCGCCGCGCCTCGGGAAAGGTCATGGAGGTCCTGCGCCGCTTCTCGGACCGCGTCGAGGTCGCCGGCCTGGACGAGGCCTACCTCGACCTCTCCGATTGTCCGGCGCCGAAGGCGCGAGCCCGTCAGCTGAAGCAGGAGATGCTCGCCACCACCCGCCTCGTCTGCTCAGTCGGGCTGGGGCCGAACAAGCTCTGCGCGAAGATCGCCTCCGACCTCGACAAACCGGACGGGATGTGCGTACTGACGCCGGAGGGAATGCTCGAGGCCGTGGGTGATCGGCCTGCAAAGCTGATCCCGGGCGTCGGCCCGCGTACGGCGGAGCGCCTTGCGGGGATGGGGATCCGGACCGTCGCCGAACTCGCCGGGGCGCCGGACTCAGAGCTCGACACTGCGTTCGGGCCAAGGCTTGGCCGCGAGTTGCGGGAGCGCGCGCGAGGGCAGGACGAGCGTCCTGTGGAGACCGAACGTGAGCAGAAATCGGAGAGCCGCGAGACGACCTTCCCCGAGGACGTCTCGGATCGAGCGATCCTGAATTCGACCCTCGACGAGCTGGCTGATGACGTAGCAAAGGGGCTCGCGGAAGGCGGCCATGACGGCAGGACGATCACGTTGAAGATCCGCCTGCGCCCGTTTCGAACGCACACCCGGTCGCGCACCATCGACACCCATACGAGGGACCCCGCCGTGATCCGCGTGGTTGCGCGCCGGTTGCTCGAGGATTTCGAGCTCGACGCGCCAGTTCGGCTCCTCGGAGTTGGTGTCGCGAACCTTGTTCGCGCGGATGCCGCGTCCCACGCAGGTGGGAGCGCAACACACGCTCCGGCGCTCACCCTCGACGTCTAGCGTGAGATGATCCCCCCGTGCCGCATGGGGACAGGCTTAGTGGCCTCGACACGTCGTTTCTCAACCTCGAGACGGGTCCGGTCCACATGCATGTCGCGTCCACGACCCTGTTCGAGGGCCCGGCGCCCAGCTACGAGGAGTTCCGCGAGCACATCGAGTCGCGGCTTCACCTGGTCCCGCGCTTTCGCCAGAAGCTTCGCTTCGTGCCGTTCGGCCAGGGCCGCCCCGTCTGGATCGACGACCCCCACTTCAATCTCGACTACCACGTCCGGCATACCGCCCTCCCCTCCCCCGGCAGCGAGGAACAGCTGCGCATCCTGGCGGGACGCGTCTTCTCCCAGCGGCTCGATCGCACGAAGCCCGTCTGGGAGATGTGGCTCGTCGACGGCGTCGAGGGCGGGCGGTTCGCGATCATCGCCAAGACTCACCATTGCCTGGTGGACGGCGTCTCCGGGGTCGACATAACCACCGTCCTCTTCGACTTGGATCGCGAGCCGGCGCAGTCCGCCTCCCCGAGCCCCTGGCTGCCCCAGCCGGAGCCCTCGAGCGGGCAGCTCCTGGGCGAGGCCCTGCTGGAGCGAGCGACCAATCCCGCGGAAATGGCGCGAAGCGCCCGTGACGCCATCGCCGCCCCGAGCCGGGCCGTCGAGGCAATCATCAGAGAGCTGGGAGCGGCGGGATCCTTCCTCCGCACCGGGTTCGCCGCTCCGCGCTCGCCGATCAACGGCGCGATCGGCCCCTACCGACGCTTCGGCTGGATCCGGACGGACCTCGACGAGCTCAAGCGAGTGAAGAACCTCGCCGGCGGAACGGTCAACGACGTCGTGGTCGCCGCCGTCGCCGGGGGCCTTGGCCGCTTCCTCCGCGGCCGTGGTCAATCGACCGACGGGCTCGAGTTGCGGGCCATGGTGCCCATGAGCGTGCGAACGGCCGAAGAGCACGGGGCCCTCGGAAACCGCGTCTCGGCGATGATGGCCCCGCTTCCGGTTGGGCGAAGGGATCCGATCGACCGCCTGGGAGCGGTGTCGGCCACGATGCGCCACCTGAAGGAGTCCGGACAGGCGGTCGGCGCGAGCCGGCTGACGGACGTCACGAACTTCACGCCGCCCACGATCGCCGCGCAGGCCGCTCGCCTTCAGTCCTACCAGCGGTTCTTCAACACGGTCGTCACGAACGTGCCCGGGCCCCAGTTCCCGCTCTACCTCCTGGGCCGAGAGCTCCTCGACATCTTTCCGATGGTGCCGCTCGCGGCCAATCAGGCCGTGTGCTTCGGGATCATGAGCTACAACGGCGGCATCAACTTCGGCTTGGTGGGCGACTACGACTCGATGCCGGACCTCGACGGGCTCTTGGAGGACCTCGAGGCGTCCCTCGCGGAGCTGGTCGAAGCCGCCGGATCAGCCGAAGACGGCGACATGGGTGAGGCGGGCGCCCCGAAGCGCCGGAAGCAGGCACAGGCTGAGCAGCAGGTCTAGGTCCTCCTCCCGCGCCCTGTCGTATCCGGAGCCGGACTCCGGATCGGCATGCCCGGGATGGACCATCCACTCGGTGACGCCGGTCGGCAGCTCGCCCTCTCCGTCCACCACCGGCTGAAGCTCGACCGGCAGGGCGGCTTCCGCCTCCTCCGAGTATCTGCCGATCAGCCGATCCGGCGTCGCCGCGCCCTCGCGTCGCAGGATCCGCCGGTGCGCGGCGTCGATCGAGCGAACCGGCAGGCCACGCTGCCTCGCCTCGCGTGCCACAGCCGCCGCAAGGCCCGCGTGGGCATGACAATGCCGGTGTCCGTCCAGGTACGCAGGCGGGTGGCCGATGGCCGCTTCGAACGCCTCGAGCTGCTCAGCGAGCGCGCGCAGCGCAGCCTCGCGCTCGCGGGCGCTCGCCCCCTGCCCCTCCGTCAGCTCGAGCGGCAGGTCCAGATGCAGCCCGGTCTCGACTCCGGTCTCCAACAGGGGCTCGGGATCGAGGCGATTGCGGTTCACCATGACGCTCACTGAGTCGACGGCCCCGGCATCCGCAGCCTCGACGATCCCCTCGTCGTAGCGCGGGCTGTAGCCGAAGTCGTCGGCGGTGATGATGAGAGCGCAGCGTTCGGGCATTCGGGAAAGATCGCAGCCGAGCCGCTGCGAGTGCCTGGGTAGGGCGATCGAAGCTCAGGCCGTGAGCGGATCAGGGCGGGGCGTCAGCGCAACAGCAGCCAGCAAAAGCACGGCCGCTGGAAAAGCGCCGGCCGCAAGCGACAGCGCTCCCAGGATGCTCCAGACCACAAACACCACGCCGATCGTCCGAGCGGCGATCGTCGCGCCCCGGCTTCCGGTGGTGCACCGGCGCCTCAGAAGTGCCCACATGACGAGGGTGAACACGAGCGCCTGGGAGGTGATGAGGAGGCTCTCGGGACCGCCGTACTCGAGCAGGGTCTGATGCCCTGGCGACGACGGGACCGCCGCGACCCAGACGAGCAGCGCCACCCCATACGCGGCGGAGAGCATGGTCAGCCCGAACGGTGCTGTTCCTCGGCGAGCCATGGGTCGTTCGGCACACGGTACTCCTCGGGGCTCGGCTCCCCCGATCGGTTTCCGCCGAAGGCGATCTGCTTTCGCATACTCGGCGAGGCGACGATGTACGTCCAGCGCGACGTTCCAACGAGGCCGGCATGGCGCTCGTCGCCGCATGTGGCTGGCGCGTGGTTGGAACTCATCGCCGACACGGGCGCCTCGATGGCGAGTGGAAGGGTCGTCGTGGTCGAGCGGTTGCTCGGCGACGCGGCCCGCTAGGCACCGACCCAGCGTGCGCCTCGATTGGCGGCTTGGGTGGTCGCCGCCGAGCCTGATCCAGGCCGCGTCCGGCAATACTGGAGAGGTGACCGACGAACACAGCACGTTGCGCGTGGCACTCGCCCAAGTGAACACGACCGTGGGCGACATCGACGGCAATACGCGCCTTGCCGCCGACTGGATCACCCGAGCACGCGAGGCCGGAGCCCAGCTCGTCGTGCTTCCCGAGCAGACGATCACGGGCTACCCCGCCGAGGACCTGTGGCTGAAGCCGCACTTTCTGGCGGCGGCGAACCGGGCCCTGCATGAGCTTGCCGGCCAGGTGGACGGCATCGTTGCGCTGGTCGGCTATCCCGAGCGGGACGGAGCGACCTACAACTCCGTCGCGGTGATCGCCGACCGCGGTGTGCAGGCGCGGTATCGGAAGTGCCTCCTTCCCAACTACAGCGTGTTCGACGAGCGCCGGTACTTCGAGCCCGGCGACGGGCCGGCGCTGATCGAGGTGAACGGAGTCAAGGTCGGCCTCACGATCTGTGAGGACATCTGGTATCCAGGGCCTCCCGCGTCGCTGGAGGCACTGGCCGGAGCCGGCCTGATCGTCAACCCGTCCGCTTCCCCATACCACCGCGGCAAGGGCATCGAGCGCGAGCGCATGATCCAGGACCGCGCGCGGGAGACGGGCGCCGCATTCGTCCTGTGCAACCTCGTCGGCGGCCAGGACGAGCTCGTCTTCGACGGGCACAGCATCGTCGTCTCCCAAAGCGGGGAGACGCTCGCCCGCGCCCCCCAGTTCGAGGAAGAGCTCCTGGTATGCGACGTCGCGGTGCCCCCGACCACCGAGGCCGAGCGAGAGTCGGTCAGCGTTCCGGTGGTCGTGCGCCTCGAGGCCCCCGCGCCTGAGCGCCCGGTGGAGGCGCAATTGGCGCCCGTGCTCGATGAGGAGGCCGAGATCTACGCGGCGCTGACCCTCGGGCTGCGCGACTACGTCCTCAAGAACAGGTTCGAGCGCGTGCTCGTGGCGGTCTCCGGCGGGATCGACTCCGCGCTCGTTCTGCTGATTGCCGCGGACGCAATCGGGCCCGAATGCGTGACGGGCGTCGTAATGCCCTCCCCGCACTCCAGCTCGGAGACGCAGGAGGACGCGAGAACGATCATTCGCAATGTCGGCGCCGAGCTGGTGGAGCTCCCGATCGAGGAGGCGATGCACGCCTACGAGCATGTGCTTGGGTCGGGCGCGTCGTCCGCCGGCGACGGCGCTTCGCAGGAGCACCCTGGTGCCGAGTCCGCCCGGGAGCTCGAGACCGGCGGCCCCGGGACGGAACTTGCGGCCGAGAACATCCAGGCGCGCATCCGCGGCAATCTGATGATGGCCCTATCCAACCAGTCCGGCTGGCTGGTCCTGACGACCGGCAACAAGAGCGAGATGTCGGTCGGGTACGCGACTCTCTACGGCGACATGGCGGGCGGCTTCGCTGTGATCAAGGACGTTCCGAAGACGTTCGTCTATCGATTGGTCCGGCACCGCAACTCCACGGCCGGGCGAGAGCTCGTGCCGGCGTCGGTCCTCGAGCGGGCGCCGTCAGCCGAGCTTCGCCAGGATCAACGCGACGAGGATTCACTGCCGCCCTACGAGGTACTCGACCGCATCCTCGCCGCCTATGTGGAGGAGGATCGCGGCCGCGACGAGATCGTGGGCGACGGGCTCGACCGCGGGCTGGTCGATGAGGTGATCGCGATGGTCGACCGCTCCGAATACAAGCGCCGCCAGGCCCCGCCCGGCATCCGCATCACACCCAAGGCGTTCGGGCGCGATCGCCGTCTGCCGATCACCAACCGCTTCCGCGGCTAGCCGGGCCTGACCGGCCGCACGGCCACCGTCATCCGCACGAGGGCGCAGAGGCGCTCTTCGTCGTCGGTGATCTCGACATCCCACACCCAGGTCGTCCGGCCCCGGTGGCGAGGTCGCGCTGTCGCGTGGACGTGCCCTTCGGTGATCGGCCTGATGAAGGTCGCGCTGTTCGACTGGCCCATCGCGGCCATGCCGCCGTCCTTCACCGCGAACCAGGTGGCGGCAGAGCACATGCTCTCGGCCATCGAGGCGAAGACGCCACCGTGGACGAGCCCGACAGGCTGACGGACCTCGTCGGTTACCTCGAGCCGGGCTCGGACCTCCTCCGGACCCATGTCCAGGTACTCGAGGCCGATCAGGTCTCCGAGGCCGTCGCGGCCCGGCGGCGTCGGGGCTTCCATGCTCGGCACCTTAACCGCGGCCTCGCCGCGCGATCACCGCGATCAGCGGCAGCCGCAGCAGAACCAGGTCCAAGACGAGCCCCACTGCGACCGCGAGGCCGAACTCGCGAGCCGGGTAGAGGGTCGCGCCAGCGAGGACGCCCGTCGCGGCGGCGCCGATCAAGGTCGCGACGATCATGCCGGGGACGAGTAGCGACGACGTCCACTGCGCCGCCCATGCCGGGTCGAGGCCGCCCCCTGTCGCCTCCTGGCCCGCCTGCATGGCTGAGGCGGATCTGGCCGCCGACACGGACGCGAGCGCTACAACGAGCGACCCCGCGGCGCCGCTCTCCAGGGCTCCCTGACCGGACAATCCGATCGCATCCGCGAGGTGGCCCTCCTGGAACACGAGGACGCAGAGCCCACAGGCCGCTGCCGCAGGCAGCAGGCTCGCGATCCCAACGGGCAGCGCGAGCCGCGACCTGAAGGCGATGCCCAGCACGACGACCAGGACGACGGCGGCCACGCCCGCGGCTAGGGCGAGGTCCCCGAACACTGCGTCCCCGCCCCCGAGGTCGGCGGTGACGCCGGCAAGCTCAGCAGCCATCCGTGCGGGGGAATCAGTCGGGAGGTCGAGCGACGTGAACGGTTGGCCCTGCGCGTGAATCAGGGGAAACGCCGCCCCGAGCAGCAGCACGGTTCCGACACCGGCGGCGAGGGCGGTCGCGCGGCGCGAGCTCGCGAGTCGCCCGGCTGGGTCGGCGCACCGGCGAGCGAGCCACCCCGCCACGGGCGCCTGGCCGCTGAGATGCCGGTCATCTGCCGCGAGGGCGACGATCGCCGGCCCGCATACCAGCGCCGAGCCGAGCGCCAGTGCGGCGGCCACGGCGCATCCGATGATCATCGACGGCGCCTGATCCAGGCTCGTCGCGACGATTCCGACGGTCACGAGAGCCGCGGCGAGCGCGGCTGGAATCGCGAGGTCCACGGTCGTCCGAACGGCTCGGCGCAGGGCCTCCGGGCGCGGCGCACGGGATGCCTCGGCGCGAAAGCGCGCGAACAGGGCACATGGCGCCTCGATCCCAAGGACCAGGCCCACCACAGCCGCCGGCGCGCTGCCCAGCAGCGAGACGTCCGCGACCAACCCGAGGAGCACGAGCGCGGCGAGCGCCCCGGCGATCGCGGTGGCAGCGCAGATGATCGCGGCCGCTGCCAGACGCGCGCCCAGGGCCAGAGCCAGGACGAGGGCGACAAAGGGCATCGCCGCCAGCTCGAGCTTCCAGAAGTCAGTCGCGAGCTCGTGTCGCGCGTCGAGGAGGTTCCCGACCTCGCCCCCGTAGGAAACCTTCAGCGGGCCGGGGTCGATGCCGCCTTCGATTCGCTCGACCGCGTCCTGCTTCGATGACCCGTCCAGACCACCGAGCGAGACGAGGAGCGATGTGGACCTCCGATCGTCGGAAATCGGACCCTCGCGCACCTCAGCAACCGCGGCGTCGGCGCGGATCTGGGACGAAATCGCGCCCAGGGTGACCCGGTAGATGCCCGAGCGGACCGGGTCGCGCCCGGTCGTTGCCACGATGAGGTCCGGCTCACCGGCGGTTGACCCGGATGGCCCCGTCGAGCCGATGGGAAGGCTCCCGGCTCCGGCGATCGCCACGGCGAGGACCGCCGCGAGGACGAGGAGATGGGCGGTCAGCAGGGCCCACCCCCGCCGTGCGGCGAGATCCACCAGGCCAGCGACCACGGGCGAACGTTACTTCCGCCGAGCATGGCATTCGCCACCTCACGTGCATCGCCGGCATACCCGACTCCGTAGGCTTCCGGGCGTGCCTCTTTCGGCGGATCAGAAGGCCATGCTCCAGCTGCTGCTCGAGCGCGGCCAAAGCTATGACGATCTCGCCTCGATCCTGGGTGCCGGGCCCACCGAGGTGCGAAGCCGCGCGCGTGCGGCTCTGACCGAGCTCGCCGGCACCGATCCGGACCGCAACGTCGCGCTCACGGACTACCTCCTGGGTCAGGCGGATCCGATCGACCGCGCCGACGCGGTCCGCCATCTGAAGGACAACCCGGAGGACCTCGCCATGGTCACCGAGCTGGCCCAGAAGCTGCGGCTAGTGGCGCCCGAGGCACAGCTCCCCCGGCTGCCCGGCGAGGAGCGGCAGGCCCGCCCGCGGCGACCCGCCCGCGAGCGCGCACCCGCACCGCTCCGCAGGCTGCTGCCGTCACGCAAGCCGAAGGGTGAGGACGCCGAGCCGCGGCCCCCGCGCACGACCCTCACCCGGCGGCAGACCCAGGGGATCGTGCTCGCGGGCTGTGCAGCCGTACTGATTGCAGTTGGAGTGCTCGCGATCGCCGGTGTCTTCAGCGGCGACAACCCCGACGCCGCAACGACGACGAGCACGTCATCGTCGAGCCCAGCCGTCGCCGGCGGGAAGCCGCAGGGATACCCGCTGCTGCCGATCGCCGCAGCGAATTCCTCTACGCAGATCAAGCTCCAAAGCGACGGCTCCTACGAGGATTCGCTCCCGATCCCGACGGCGGTTCAGTCCATCCTGCCGCAGGTCCGGGCGGTGGCGATCACGCTCAGCGACAACGCCGAGGTCAGCAAGTCGATCCAGCAGGCGCTCCAAACTCAGCAGGCGGTTCTCGACGTGCAGGGCAAGATCCAGTTCGTGGGCGTCGTCGGCGCCCCGAAGAACAACGTCGCGCAGATCCCGCTTCAGGCGAACAAGGGGGTCAAGGGCTCCGGCACCGCGGCCCTGGGACTGGCGAACAAGACCCCGTTCTTCCAGGTCAAGCTCCAGGGCCTCGAGCAGCCCTCCAAGAACCAGAGCTACATCATCTGGCTGGTCGTTGGCACCAGCCAGGGCCAGGGTCAAGGCCAGGGCCAGGGCTCGGGCTAGCGACCGTGTCAGGGGCGGCGTTGCTGGCGACGGTCGCGCTGGCGGCGGCAGGGCACGCCACCGCCACTACGCAGCGCTGGGAGCCGCCCGCGGGCGCGCGCGTCCAGTACCAGCTCGAAACCGCCGATCGCAGCCACGCCGCCACCGGCGGGATCGACGTCGGCATCTGCGAGCCACCGGCATCCGGTGGTCCCTGCGTGCGACCGCAGGTGTTCGACATCGACCTGTATGAGGACGGGCGCATCTCCGGCAACGACCACACGATCAACGCCGCCGCCGTCGCCGCGATCCACCGCCGCGGCGCTCACGCGGTTTGCTACGTGTCCGCCGGAACAGCGGAGCGCTTCCGGCCCGACTACCGGCAGTACGTGCGGTTCGACCGGCGAATCGGCCATCGGCTGCTGGGCAAGCCGTTCAGCGACCGCTTCTCGAACGAATACTGGCTGAACATCAACGACGGCCACGGCCAGCGTGACTTCGTCCTACGCCGCGTGGCAGCCCGCACCCGCAAATGCGCGGATGCCGGCTTCGACGCCATCGAATACGACGTGGTCGATGCCTACGCCCAGGGTAGGCGGGTGACCGGCTGGCGCATCAGCTCCCGCACGCAGCTCGTCTTCGACAAGGCGCTCGCCCGGATCGCCCACCGCAACGGGCTGTCGGTCGGACTGAAGAACGACCTCGGCCAGGTGCCGCGGCTCGAGCCGATGTTCGACTTCGCCGTGAACGAACAGTGCTTCCAATACGACGAGTGCACCAACAACCCGTCGCCCGGGTACCGGGCATTCACGAGCGCCGGCAAGGCCGTCTTCCAGGTCGAGTACCGCATCCCGACGTCCCGCTTCTGCAGTCACGCCAACCGGCTGGGCTTCAGCTCGATCAAGAAGGCCAGGGACTTCTCGCTCGACGCGAAGCCGTGGACTTCCTGCAGGTGATGTAGGGCGGCGACTTTTGTCGCCGCAGAGGCATGTGTCGTTAGGCGGCGGAGCCGCCGTAGGCGTTTGTTGGCAGAAGTTTCCCCGGGTTCATGATGCCGGCGGGGTCGAGGCGTTCCTTGACCGCGCGGAGGGCCTCGATTCCCACGTCGCCCACCTCGGCGCGCATGTAGGGGACGTGGTCGCGGCCAACCCCGTGGTGGTGGGTGATGGTCGCACCGGACTTCACGATGGCTTCTGAGGCCGCGGCCTTCGCCAGGCGCCACTGCTCGAGCTCGGCGTCCGGTCTTCGCGGCGCGATGAAGGTGAAGTAGAGAGAGGCGCCGTCGCGATAGGCGTGCGAGAGGTGGCACATCACGATGCCCGGTGTCCCCTGTGTCGCGAGGGCTGCACCGACCGCGGCACGGACCTCGTCGTGAAGCTCCTGGAGGCGAGTCCATGTATGGGCGGTCTCGAGCGTCTCAACCATGTAGCCCAGATCCAGAAGCTCGTCACGGAGGTACGGACCGTCGTAGCGGCCGCGTTCCCACGCCCGGCCTGGAGAGCCGCCCAGGGCCGCGGCCCGGGCCGAGCGCAGTACTCGCCCCGAGACCGCGCGGCGGCGCTCGACGGCCTCCGCCCCGCCCTCCCAGCCGCAGATCAGGATGCAGCCGTGGTCGCGACGCCGCAGCCGTAGATAAGTCCCCAGGAGGGCACGCTTGCCCCCGTTCGTGCCCGACATCCCCAGCGAGACCCGCGTCTCGGCCTCATCGGAGAGGCGAACCACGTCAGGCAGCGCGTCCGATTGCGCCAGTGCGCGCACGATGGCGGCGCCGGATGCGAAGTCGGCCGCCATCCACGCGTCATAGCGCCGGCGCTCGGGAACCGGCCGCACGCGCGCCGTCACCTGCGTGATCACGCCGAGCACGCCCTCTGAGCCGAGCACGAGCTGCCGCAGAGCCGGCCCGGCCGCCGTGTGCGGCGTCTCGAGCGTCGACAGCTCACCCGCCGGGGAGACGAGCCGCACCGACGTGACGAGCTCGTCGAAGCGCCCGTAGCCACTCGAGGCCTGCCCAGCGGAGCGGGCGGCCGCGAACCCACCGATCGTCGCGTACTCGAACGATTGCGGGAAGTGCCCCATGGTGACACCGTGCTCTGCCAGGGCCTCCTCGGCTTCCGGGCCGCGAAGACCCGGGCCAAGCGTCGCGGTGAGCGAGGTCCGGTCGACCTCCGCGCCGCGCAGGCGGCGAAGATCGAGCGTGATCAGCCGCTCGAACCTCCCCCGCACCGGATCGACGCCCCCCACGACGCTCGTGCCACCGCCGAACGGCACGACGCCGATCCCCTCGCGCCCGCAGATCTCCAGCACCCGCGCGACCTCGGCGGCGCTCCCCGGCAGCACGACCGCGTCCGGCGCATCGTCGAGTCGGCCTGCGCGCAGGCGCACCAGGTCCGGATAGCCGCGGCCCGCCGCGCGCCGGACACGATGCTCGTGCCCGGTGAGCACCGCCGCGGGCCCTACGGTCTCGGCCAGTGCGGGCGGCAGCGGCCGAGGCGACGGGACGACCACGGACTCCAGCGATGCGGGCCCGTCGGGTCTCCCCTCTCCCACCTCTGCGCGCAGCATCGCGACGGCGTCGTCGCTCAACGGGAGGCGCCGTTCGGGGTCGCCCCACCCGTACCACTTCATCGGCCCGGTGGAGCGCTCGGTCATCACGGCTCCGCCACCGCGCGCTCGATCCCGTCGAGCGCCTCGTCCAGCCGCCGGCGGGTGGCCATGCGCATCATGGGCGAGCCAAGTCGCGACAAGCCCTTCAGCCGCTCCGCCGAAGAGAGCCGGACGCGGGTTCCCCGGTCACCGCCCTCGGCGAGGTCGATGTCGAGCCGCGAGAACCTGAGGATCCGCTCGAACGGAGTTCCCTCGACCTCCTGCTCCCATACGTACCGCTCCCCGGTCGCCGCGCTGGTGCAGCGATAGTCCGCCCGAACGCCTCGGCCGCGTTCGGTGCCGAGCACGGTCGTCCATCGCGAGCGTTTGCCGCTGCCGACCTGTCGCACGTCCTCCACGCGAACCGTCTTGGGCCACCACCGCGGCAGGTGATGGGGATCGGACACGAGCTCCCAAACGCGATCACGCGGCGCGTCGATCACGCGTGTTCGCGAGACTCGCGGCAGGGGTTCAGTCGCCCTTGAGCCTGCGCAAATCGCGTACGAGCAGCAGGTGCTTGAGCTGCCCGCACACCGCCGCGAGGCTCTCGAGATTCTCGATCGCCTCCTTGCGCCTGGCCTGGCTTCGCGAGCGAAGCCCCGGTCCCACGATCTGCTGCAGCAGCGCCGCCTCACGATCGGCAGAGCTGCGGAAGACCCTGAGGTTGCGGCCCGCGACCCCGAAGCGGGAGAGCTCGGCCGCAGCGCGGACGATCTCCAGATCCGTCTCGTCGTAGGTCATGCGACCGTCCCGCCGCTCCGGTTGGACGATCCCGTATTCCTGAAGCTCGCGGATCAGATTCTCCGAGACGCCGGCCTCGTCCAGGATCTCCTCGAGTGTCATCGTCGACACGGACGCATCGACGGAGGTGGCGCGGCGCGTGGCGGCCGCTTCGCTCCCTCGGCGCGGACCCGTGAAGTCTCCGCTCGCGAGCTCCTGGCGAATCACCCGCAGCGGCAGGAACTCGTCACGCTGCATGCGCAGGATCGCCCG